>DATHIJ010000001.1:0-2607 GCA_035489975.1 Propionibacteriaceae bacterium
ACATGAACTCGGTCAGCAGTACCAGACCCAATGAGTCCGAACGATGACCTCGGCTCCCAACGCAGGACGTGACGCCACCCCCGCCCGATGAGTGGAGGGAAGCGTACGACGTGTCTCAATTGACTGTCCCCTAGGGATCACGGGTGGTTGGCAGCTCATCCGCTTGCGGGTGGACAAAAGGTTCCGCTGAAACGCGTCCCGGTTGGCGGTTCCGCTTCCGGGATCTCAGTGCGGCGCCGGCGATGGCCGTACGATCGCTTGGACTGCCCACGACGATGAGTTTTCGTCTCGCGATCGGTCAATAGCTGTGGCAGAGCAGCCTGCAGAAGGTAGGAGAGCCCGGTGTCAAGTTCGATCGTGAAATTCATCGTGATCATCGGCCGTCGCTTCGGTGTGATGAGCCTGAGGCCATGCTGATCTACTCGATGAGCGTCTCGGTGGACGGCTTTATCGCCGACCGGGAGGGCGCGTTCGGGTGGTCGGTCCCCAGCGAGGAGCAGTTTCGTTTCCACATCGCGCAGGTACGCGAGCTCGGCGGCTATCTGTTGGGCCGCAGGCTTCACGAGACGATGCTGGTGTGGGAGACGGATCCGTCGTTGCGCGATACCGAGCTCGGGGCCGCGTTCGCCGACGCCTGGTGCGCGATCCCGAAGGTCGTCTTCAGCCGCACGCTCTACAGCGTGCAGGGCAACGCCCGGCTCGCCGAGGCGTCGGTGGCCGAGGAGGCCGCTGCGGCGCTCGACGCGACCGACAAGGACGTTTCGATCGGCGGCGCCGGCCTGGCCGCGGCGGCGGTCCAGCTCGGCCTCGTCGATGAGCTGCGCATGTTCCGCAATCCGGTCGTCGTCGGTGGCGGCACGCCGTTCCTGCCGCCGGTCACCGATCAGGTCCCGCTGGACCTGATCGAGACCAAGACATTCGGCTCGCGCGTGATCTACGAGCGCTACGGGCGCGCCCGCGATTAATGACTCGGGCCAGAGCCAATGGAATCGTTGCAGTTCGCCGAGCTCCGGCTTGGCTCAACGGAACTTCAGCGGCGGTGACGGAGACTGCCCAGGACAAGGTGCCGATCAGATAGAGCGTCAGGGGCACGGGTTGATGTACGAGGTTTGCAAGGACGTCGCTGACCCTATTAGCACGGCCTGCTCGGCTGCCGGCAGTTCGCTTCCATACCTCACAACAAGCCCGTTGCGCGGGCCGACGACTGCATCGAAGGCGCTGTAGAAACGAGGCATGGCAGCAGCGCCACACGACTGATGCGCGCCGCGATGCTGGTCAATCCATCGTTCAGCCGGTGGATCGCCACCGCCAGCAGCAGGATAAGCAGCAGCTGTTCAGGGTGGCAATCGAAGATCGGTAATGCCCATAGGTCATATCGGGTCGAGAAGCGCCTCGTCCACGTAACACCACACCCAGTTCATACCCCGCTCTTTGTAGGGCCGGGTCAAGGGATGGCCAGTTTGGTTGAAATGCTCTCGGGCGTGCTTGTTCTTCGACTTGTCGCAACAGCCGACGTAACCACACAGCAGGCACATCCGAAGCGCCGGCCACGAGTCTCCAAGCGCCACGCACTTTCCACACACCTCGGATGCGGGACCGACGTCCGATCGAGCGAGGTACACATGGGTACACCGTTTGGAGCGAAACTGCCCGGTCCACAGCCGCCGCAAGAATACGTTGGTGATCTTCGTGGGAGTCTCTCCCTTCAGGGAATCTGGGTGATGCAACGCTTCTTCCTGTCCACTGATCGTCGCACGAGTGCCCATGGGCATGAGCGTCTAGTGGTGTGGAGTGGGCAGGTGTGAGTACAAGGGGCTGGCCGCCAGGAACCGGGTCGGCCGCAGGCGACCTCCCTGCAGCGAAGCGTTGTCGGCGTCTTAGTTGCTCTGCGGTCTGACTTGGGTAGATGGGAGAAAACCGGCCTGTTTGTTCACGGGTCAGCCACGATGCGCAGCTGCGCCTCGGCCGGCAGGGTGGAGGGAACGGTCAAGGTATCGAGGGAGGCGTGATGGCTTTTGTCAAGCAGCACCGGATGGCGGTCTTCCTTTGTCCTCGCCTCCGCCCTGCGTTACCGGGCGATAGCTGAGTGGGAGGAACTGTGATGAACAACGATGTCCCTGCGTCGGAGCAGGTCCGGCCTGCCGCCGCCGCGGCCACCGATGATCTCGGCGGCGCGCCGGGGGCGTCGGGGCTCGCCGGTCGCCCACTTTTGACGTTCACCGTTTTGACCCTGGTGCTTTCTTGGCTTCCGGTCATCCCGTACGCGTTGGGGTTGTTCCCGGGGCCTCTGCTGGCCTGCGGCCCTTTCCTGGCGGCGATCATCACCGCAGCCGTGGTCGGGGGGAGGAAAGGGTTGCGCGCCTATTTCCGCCGGCTGATCCGGTGGCGCGTGGGTGTGGGTTGGTACGTCGTTGCGTTCCTCGCTCCGGTGGCCGGTTGGGCGATCGTGGCGTATGTGAATGTGCTGCTCGGGGCGGCGCCACCCACGCCGGCCCAGCTTGCGGGCTGGTCGTTGATCATCACCGCCACGCTGGGCTTACTGATCAATCCCTTTGGAGGCGCCTGGGAGGAACCTGGTTGGCGCGGGTATGCGCTGCCGCTGTTGCT
>DATHIJ010000002.1:0-3719 GCA_035489975.1 Propionibacteriaceae bacterium
GATCGAATCTGATCCTTCGTGTGGGAGGCGTATCATGACGGCACGCGCACGACGAGACCCTTGGGAGGTGGCTAGTGGCCCTCTCAGATGAGGAGCAGCGGCTTCTCGAGCAGATGGAAGCCGCGCTGGCGGCCGAAGATCCTAAGTTGGTCAACGCGCTGCGGGGGACCAGCGTACGGAAGGTTCATCGGCGTCGCGCTGCAATTGCGGGCGTGGGATTCTTTGCGGGCCTCGGGCTTCTCATTGCAGGTATCTCGATCAATCCTTTCCTTAGCGTGCTTGGCTTCGTGATCATGGTCGCTGCAGCGGTGACCGCCATTTACTCCTGGCAACACGTCGGCGGAAACGCCGACGCGGGTAATGGCCGGGTCCGAGCGAAGACCTCTCAAGGAACGCGCACCCATGACGGGCAGGGCTTCATGGACAAGATGGAAGAGCGCTGGCGTCGTCGGCGCGACGAGGGTTTATGAGTCGTCGCCGCGGCGACGAGGGTTTGTGACCCGTCTCTTCTAAGATCAACAAAGCCTTTAATTATCCGGTTCTCTGGGCACTTCTCGCGCGACCGACGGCCGCAGTGCAGCTTACGAAGGCTCTTTGGGCCTGCGCCGGAAAAGCGACAGCGGAAGAAGCAGCGCCATCAGCCTGCGGGGCAAATCTGCCGGGGCGGCCACGCCGTGCCGAATCTCTGATGTCATTGCCGGTAGCTCGCTCATAGCATCCCCGTGGTCGAAGCTGCGCGCGTAGCGCGACCGTTCGACCAGTGTGGCAACCCGGCTCATCGACTCGGACTCTTCGTCATCAAGCCGGTTCGCCATCTCGTCGCCGATTGCACGCGGTGACCCCTCAGGCCAGGACCCGCCGTAATCCAGCACGGTATCCCTGATCTCGGCCCAGGCGGCCTCCACTTGCTCCTCTGCCGGGCCGCCCCCATTAAGCCTGCCGCTGCGTCGCCGTACGCGAATGGTCGCCGGTGCCGCCAAGATGGCCAACAGCACTAGAGCGATGCCGGTTCCGATCAAGGTACGTCCCCAGACCGCACCGGCGCCCTGTCCGGGAACGTTCGGTTGCTCACTTGGCCCGACCGATGGCGCCGCACCTGGTGACACCTCGTCGGCCGTCGGCTCCGAGGACGGATCTGCTGACGCATCGCCTTCGGAGGAGTCTGAGTCCTGCACGGTCCACGATGGTGCGGCCCCGGTCACACCGGCTGGCGTGGGCTCGAAGCGAACCCATCCATAGTTCGCGAAGTACAGCTCCGGCCACGCGTGCATGTCGCGAATCGACACCTTCCACCCTTCTTCGTCCCTTTCGCCGGGCAAAAAGCCGACTGACACTCGAGAGGGGATGCCGATCACACGCGCCATCATGGCCATCGCGGAGGCGAACTGCTCGCAATAGCCTCGACGATCCTCGAGCAGGAAATTTTCTAGCGCCTCATAGCCACTACCCGGGAGTGGCTCGGTGCTGTAGGTGAACTGGTTGCCGCGCAGATAGGCCTGGATTGCGGCCGCCTTTGCTGCGGGAGTGTCGGCATCGGCCGTGATGCGATTGGCCAGCTGGACCAAGGAATCTGGCAGATCGGACGGGGTGCCTGCGGTCACCGCAGCGTCCGCTGGAGTTCCAGCGACAGCATCGTTGAGATCATTGCTGTCCGGCTCGATATCTACGCTCTCGACGGTATAGCTCAGTCGTCGGAGATCTTGCGCACGGTTGTCGGCGTTCACTACGACCAACGAGTTGGAGTCGAAGCGCCAGTCTCCAGTCGCGTCGAAGGTCCGCGGCGCGTACGGGAGTGGCAGGTACTGGGAGGAGAAGTCCAACACTCGGATCGTTGTCGTGCGCCGGTCGCCAGACTCGCTGCTCAGACCCGGGATGGTTGGCAGGGACTGCCCGCTGTTCAGCCGTATTTGCACATTGCTCCAGCCGTTCGCGTTCAGCTGGGGAAGCGATGCCAGACGCAGGTAGACCCCGCCCGGAGCAGTGGTCTGATACTCGATCACGTCGCGATCTTCTGGCTGGTTGAGATTGCGGCGCAGATCCAAGGTGGGATCTGTCAGCTGAAGTGGACCGTTGCCACCGGGCCCATTGCCGAAACCCAGGCCTCCGGGCAAGGAGAGCGTGGGTAAGGCAAACCCAAGCACGATCGTCGCAATGATCGCGGGGACGCCAAGATATCCGGCGGCACGCCAGACTACTGGCATGGCTGTGCCGAAGCCCTCCGCCGAGTCGCGGGAGAGTCCCCGAGTCCATCGCGCGGTCGAGTTAAGGCCCTCGGCGATCAAGATGGCGAGATAACCAACGGCGATGTAGCAAAAGCTGATCACGCCAGTGTCGGTGCCCAAACCGAGTGCCGGCACCAGAAACAGCGTGGCTGGGGGTGCGATGGCCCACGCCGGTCGCCCGACGCCGGAGACCAAGAGATCGGACATGATCATGATCATTCCGATCACCGTGACGAAGATCAGCTTCACGCCGTCGTTGGGCTCCATGGGGGACGATTGAGTGCGCATGTGCTCGATGCCCGCCCCCCAGAGCGATGTGTAGTGCTCGAACCATGGCGTCCCGATGTCACTTGTCGGGGAGATGAGGGTGAGACTGAGGCTCAGAGAATAGAACAACAAGATCGCGACCTGGGCGCCGAGCACCACACCGTTGGTCAACCGAATGCGCCTTAGTCCCAGGCTGGCGGCACCGATGGCGATGATCAACAGCCAGCTCAGGCCGACAAAGCCGGAATCCTGGGTGAGCGGGGTAACGGTCAAGGATGCCAGAATCACCGAGACGGTCACGGCGACGGCACTGCGGTCGGAGGCACGCATATTCAGGCCGCCGTGTTGAGCTGTTCCAGGGCAGACCACGCGTCAGCCACGCCCATGCCGCGTGATACATCAATGACCCGCCATTGGTTGTCCCGCAGGATTTGACCTGCTAGCTCGTGCTGTTCCCGCCGCTGTTCATTGGCTGGTTCGTCGGCGAAGGTATCAACATCCAGCAGCATCGCCAGGCCTTGAGCCCGATTGCGTCGCACTCGGAGCAGCGAATTCGCATCTTGTGCGTTCATCCGGCCCATGATCGCGACGGCAAGCTGTCCGGGCCGGTCAACTGTTGCGGACTCAACTGCGTGGTGGATTGTGGTGGTCTGACATGACCTGAGGTCGGTTAGCCGACTGATCACAAGTTCCTGAGATGCCGAGCTGTGTTGGCCCATCGTCCCGCTGATGTTGAGCGGCCCGTCGGCCTCGTAGATCTCGATGCCGAAGCCGTCGTCCAAGAAGTGAATCCCGATCGACGCGGCGGCCGAGATCGCCCACTCGAGTGAGTTCTGCATGCCGCGACCTGCGTGGGCGCTTGATCGTGAATCCAGCACGATGCTGGCGCTGGGGTCCCAGGACTGCTCTTCGCGGCGCACCATGAGGTCCCCCAACCGGGCGGTGGAGCGCCAGTGAATCCGCCGTACGTCGTCACCCTGCCGGTACTCCCGAACCAATGCGTCATCTTGACCGACCACGCCAACTCGGTGTGGTCGTGCCTCGCCGGTGCTGCCCCCGCCGCCAATAGTCTTGATCGTCGGCAGCGGCACGATCCGCGGTGTCACCATCACCTCACTGGTGGCGACGAACTGCCGATCGAGCTGCACCAGACCGAATGGGTCAACGGTCCGTACCGTCAGTGGGCCAGTGGAAAAGCGGCCTCGTACTCGCCCCAGCAATGGATACTCC
>DATHIJ010000003.1:0-3843 GCA_035489975.1 Propionibacteriaceae bacterium
GACCTCGGTGCCCGGCGGGGCGTGGAGACCGACATTCGCGGCAACCAGCCGCACGTCAGCACCGCTGAGCACCGCAGCGCGAGCGAGCGCCCATCCCATCAGCCCTGATGAGGAATTGCCGATGAAACGCACCGGATCCAAGTGCTCGCGACTACCCCCAGCGCTGACAACGACCTTGAGGCCCGCCATGTCCTGACCGGCGGCGCGTACCGCGATGCTCGGGTCGGCCAACACAGCGACCGCGACCGCAAGGAGTTCGGCGGGATCAGGGAGACGTCCTGGTCCGGCGTCGGGCCCGGCGAGCCGTCCCGTGTCCGGTCGTACCACGAGTGCTCCCCGGCTCCGGAGCGTATCGACATTGGCCTGGGTTGCAGCGTGTAGCCACATCTCGCTGTGCATGGCCGGCGCGAAGACAATCGGGCAGTGCGCGGTGAGCAGCACATTGGTCAGCAGGTCGTCGGCGCGTCCTGACGCGGCCCGCGCCAACAGATCGGCGGTCGCAGGGGCAACGAAGACCAGATCGACCTCCTGCCCGAGCTTGACGTGTGGCACGAGGTGCGCGTCGTCAAAGACTGACGTGTGGACTGGTCGGCCGGACAAGGCACCCCAGGTGCTTGCACCGACAAATTCCAGTGCCGCCGCGGTCGGGACCACAGTGATCTGGTGGCCCGCACCTTGCAGCCGACGCAACAGTTCGCACGCTTTGTAAGCGGCGATTCCGCCAGACACCCCGAGGACGATGCGACTCATCGCGCCCTCCTGTTGGTCACCGGCGGCGGTTGCTCAGGCAGTCTCGAAGGGCGAATCGGTGTCGGGGTCGACCGACGCCTCAGGGTCGACGTCCGTGCACGACAGCTTGCCCTCGTTGACCTCGCGCAGCGCAATCGAAAGAGGCTTCTCTTGCACTGTGGTCTCGACTAGCGGGCCAACGTGGTCCAACAGGCCTTCGCCGAGCTGAGAGTAGTAGGCGTTGATCTGTCGGGCGCGCTTCGCCGCGAACAAGACCAGCTTGTATTTCGAATCTGACTTCGTCAGAAGCTCGTCGATGGGTGGATTGGTGATCCCCTCAGCAAGCACATGCTTTCCAGTCACGTATGAACCTTCGGTTTGGGTAACAAAGCCAGCCGCCGCACAGGTGCACCAAGACACACGATGAATCGGCACACGCCAAAGTGCCTGCAGGCTACAGACAGAGCAAGGCTACCAAGTCGTTGACCGCCTGGCCTATTTCACCGTTGACCACCACGAAGTCGAACTCGGCCTGAGCCGCCATCTCGGCTCGCGCAGTCTCCAGCCGCCGCTCGCGCTGCGCGACCGACTCCGTCCCCCGCCCTACCTGTCGGCGTATCAGCTCCTCCCACGAGGGTGCGGCCAGGAACACAAACCGAGCATCAGGCCAGCTGGCCCGTACCTGCCGGGCGCCCTGCAAGTCGATCTCCAGCAACGCGGGACGCCCTCGAGCAATCGCCTGCAGCACGGGGGCGCGTGGCGTGCCGTACCGGTGCACACCGTGCACGGTCGCCCACTCCAGCAGTGCACCTTCGGCGATGAGCGCATCGAACTCGGCAGCAGAGACGAAGTGGTAGTGAACGTCGTCGATCTCACCTGGCCGTGGCGGTCTGGTGGTGACCGAAACCGAAACGAAGATCTCCGGATGTTGTTTGGCGAGGTGCGCGACGACAGTTCCCTTGCCCACCGCAGTCGGACCCGAGACCACGGTGAGGCGCGCTGGGCTCACGACCGGGCGGGCGGCGTGGACCGGTCGGAGAACTCGGCGATCAGGGCAGCGGTCTGGTGCTTGCCCAAGCCGCGCAGCCGGCGATTGGCTGCGATATCGAGCCGTTCCATGACCTTGCTGGCACGGACTGTGCCTACTCGAGGCAATGCCTTCAGGACATCGATGACTTTGGCGTGGGCGATGACATCGTCAGACTCAGCAAGGTCCAGCACCTGCGCGAGGCTCCACTCGCCGGAGCGGAGAGCCTGCTTGATCTCGGCGCGGCGGCGTCGAGCCTCCGTCGCAGCATGCCGTGCTTGCTGGCGCTGTTCGTCGCTCAAAGGGGGAATCGTCACAGCTCGCGTCCTCATCTGGCGGCCCGGTATTTGGATCCGCCAATCCGCGGCGAATCAGTCGGAGATCTGAGAACTTACCTCAACCTGATAACTGCTTTCATCTCACCCAGCATCCGTGTCGCAGCAGCCTGCAGGCCAGCTGGTGTTGGACCTGCCGACATCACCTCGCGACTGGCGGCTGGCAGCACGAATCGGGTGGCGTCACCGAAGACCGCAGAGAGATCAGCAGAAGTGCCGCCTTGCGCTCCAATGCCGGGGGCAAGGATCGATCCGCGGAGGGCTGTGAAGTCAGTCGCCGTCGGTCCGATGGTCGCGCCAACCACGACCCCGACCGGGCCGAGGCTGGCTCCTGGCTTGATACGAGTGGCGTTCCGGCTGGCCGCCTCATCAATCACGATCTGGCCTACGGTACGGCCATCGGCTGAGCGAGCGCGCTGGACCTGGACACCTTCGGGATTGCTGGTCAGGGCGAGCACATAGACTCCGCGTCCACCTCGATCGGCGAGCTCGATCGCGCCGTCCAAGGAGCCGAAGCCGAGGTACGGGCTCAGCGTCACAGCGTCGGCGGCGAGCGGTGAGCCATCGCTCAGATAGGCCGCTGCGTACGCGTCCATGGTTGACCCGATGTCACCCCGTTTCACATCGAGCAGCGCAATGGCTCCGGCAGCCTTGATGTCGGCCAGAGTGCGCTCCAGAACAGCAATTCCGGCCGCGCCGTGCGCCTCGAAGAACGCCGACTGCGGTTTGAAGACCGGCACAATCCCGCCCAGTGCCTCGATCATGCCGCGGGCGCAGCGTTCCAGGCCTTGCACATCGGCACCTAGGCCCCAGGACGCCAGCAGGCTGGGGTGTGGATCCACACCCACGCAGAGTGGGCCACGTTCGGATGTGAGGGCCGTGAGGCGTTCACCGTAGGACGTGATCGGGAGCTCCGTTCCTGCGGGCTCGCGGCTCCAGCTTGTTCAGATCGTTGACAAGCGCCGGGCCGGCGTAGACGTATCCGGTGTAGACCTGCAGCAGACTGGCGCCCGCATCCAGCATTGCCTCGCCATCGTCGCGGCTCATGATGCCGCCGACGCCAATGATCGGCAGCGTCGTGCGGTTTGCCAGGAAGCGCACCACCTGGCGAGCGCGTCTGCTGAGCGGTGCTCCGGACAGGCCGCCGGCTTCGGCCGCAAGGGGCTGGTCGGCCGAGAGGCTGTCGCGGGCCAAGGTCGTGTTTGTGGCGATGAGGCCCTCTGCTCCGGCCTCGGTGCAGACTTGCACCACGTCCTCCAGCGCCGCCTCGGTGAGGTCGGGAGCGACCTTGACGAAGATCGGCACCGGCGGGGCCCCTGCGGCCAACCGCCATGCCTCGGTGACCAGCGCTTTGAGCAGCTCCGCCAGGGTCCCGGCATCTTGCAGCGAACGCAGTCCCGGGGTGTTGGGGCTGGAAACATTGATCGCGAGATAGTCCGCGTATCGAGCAACCGTACGAAGTGAGGACAGGTAGTCCTCGGTCGCCTCGTTCAGCGGCACCTTCTTGGTCTTGCCGATGGAGATGCCGATCGGGATACCGACCGCCAGATTGCCCCTGCTAACCCCGGCCGCGGCCAACCGGTCGGCCAGCGCGTGCGCGCCGCGGTTGTTGAAGCCCATCCGGTTGATGATCGCCCGGCTTTCGGGGAGCCGGAACAGGCGGGGCTTGTCATTGCCTGGCTGTGGCTGCGCGGTGACTGTGCCCAGTTCGACGTGACCAAAGCCGAGGGCACCCCAGGTCTTGATGCCCAG
>DATHIJ010000004.1:0-2849 GCA_035489975.1 Propionibacteriaceae bacterium
CGCCTCGCGGTACCGCAAACGCGGCCTCGACAAGACCGCGGCCCGGATGGTCGCCTACCTTGTCGACCGAGGACTCGATGGCGCCAGCGTCCTTGAGATAGGAGGTGGTGTCGGTGACATCCAGCTCGAGCTGCTCGGCCAAGGCGCGAGCCGGACCACCAATCTTGAACTAGTCGACGCCTACGACGTCGACGCGACCGACCTCGCCGAGACAGCCAGGATGCGCGACCGGATGAGCCGCCGTCAGGTCGACATTGCGGCGACGCCGGACGTAGTCGAGGCGTACGACATCGTCGTCATGCACCGGGTTGTGTGCTGCTACCCCGACTACGAGCGTCTCCTGACCGCGGCAGCCGACCATGCCAAGCGACTGCTGGTGTTCAGCCACCCACCCCGCAACTGGATGAGCTGGATATTCACCCACTTGCAGAACGTCAGTTTCCGACTGATGGGCAAGTCATTCCGGACGTTCGCTCATCCACCGGCGGCCATGGTCGCCGTAGCGGAAGGACGCGGCATGCATACCGACTACACCTACCGGGGTCCGGTCTGGCAGGTCGTCGGCCTCGCGCGAGCGGCTACAGCCAGCCGGTAGAGCTGGGGGCAACCGTCACGATGGGACGGACGCCGCAACAGACACTCGCCGCGGTGTGCGACGAGGGCGCTGCGGCCTAGGAGAAATACTGGGCCTAGTGCTCCACCGGCACGCGCTCAACCTGCCACTGGGTACTTCCACCCCGTTTCCAGGCTCAGGCCCACACAACGAACCAAGATCGAGGAGACCAACCTTGGCCAGCGGAGAGGTCACCGACCGGCTGCGCAGTCTGTGGGAACAGTACGCGCCACAGTACGACCGTGACACGGGCTTCTACGATCTTTTGCTGCTCGGTAATAGCCGCTCATGGGCATGCTCGCAGGCGTCCGGCCATGTATTGGAGGTCGCAATCGGTTCCGGCCGGAACCTGCCCTTCTACCCGCGAAAGATCCAACTGACGGGGATCGATTTCAGCCCGGCCATGCTCGATATAGCCCGCGACAGGGCAGCCGAGCTCGGCATTGACGTCACCCTCCTCGAAGCTGACGCCCAGCATCTCCCCTTCGCAGATGACCGGTTCGATACCGTCGTCTGCACGCTAGCGCTCAGCAGCATCCCCGACCCAGCAGCAGCAATCAACGAGATGTACCGTGTGCTTCATCCCGGGGGCCAGCTTCTGGTGGTCGGGCATGTCGCAAGCCCTTGCCGAGTGGTGAGAGCTGGCCAACGACGACTTGAAAGACTCTCCATTCGCCTTGCCGGTGATCACCAGACACGGCAGCCATACCCAGATATCGTAGCTGCCGGCTTCACCGTTGATCGACGAGAACGCCTCAGAGCAGGCGTCATCGAGCGCGTCCGTGCGTTCAAGCCCACCGACCGCTGACCAGCCGAGCTCACCGTTCGTCACAGTCGCCGCAACCTTCCGACCACGTGACCGTGAAAGGGAGGTCTACCGTTACGCCACCAAGCACTACGATCATCACCGACGCCAGCTCACCCTTCGTATCCACCGCCTAGACACGGCCGCAAAAGCGGCCATCTGGGTCAGCTTTCTACTCAGCTACTTGGCTTGAGCTGAGAATCGTTTCCACGCGTGGAATCCGACAACGAGATCGGTGCACGTTCGATGCCGAGTTGGCGCAGCGATGCGGCCGCCACGCTCGAGCTGTACCCCTCATTGCAGACGATGATCATGCGCCGGTTCGCGCTATCTGCCTCGGCGATGCGGTGTGGGCAAGCAGGGTCCAGCCGCCACCCCAAGACGTTGCGGTCGATGATCAACGCCCGGGTAGCTCCCCATCGCGCTGGCGATGAATTGTGAGAAGTGCTCGCCCGCGACCCACGCATAGCTCTACCGACATGAGCTTCGCGGTCGTGATGCTTGGGCTGGGCCGTGCGATGGCCTACCCGACCTTGCTGGCCGCGATAGGCGACGTCGCCCACGCGATCTGGCGGGGCCCGGCAGGTGGCACGAGCAGCCGCCTGAGTCGGGTGCAGGTGGCTGTCCGCGGCCCGTGAGAGCGATGCCAAGGGTTCGCAGCATTGTCAAGTAGTCACCTGAGTTCCTGATGCCTCGATGGTGCTACAGGTCGAACCATCTGGCCCGACGGATCGCTCCGAAGTCGGCCTTCTCGGCTGCGTACTCCGTGCTCGGTCCCAGCAGTGGAGCTGTGGGCCCTCCCTCGGCCCGGAAGTACACATCGACCCGGCCCACCTCGCCATCGCCCATCTCCACAAAGCACAGGCCGGTGCCGTCGTAGGGCCTGGCCCGGCCGCCCCGGATGCTAGCAGCGATCTCGTCGGCGACGGCCCGGGCGGCCGACTCGGCGAAGGCACCGGCCTTCGGGATCCCTGTCTCGGCACAATCGCCGAGCGCGTAGACACCAGGGAAGGGCGTGGCGAGAGTGAAAGGGTCCACCTTCACCCACCCGTTCTCGGTCAGCCCCGCCTTCACCAGCACGTCGGGCACCTTGTGCACCGGGATGCCGATGAACAGGTCATACGGCTCGTCATGGTGCTTGAAATGCGCAACCTTGTCGGCGGGATCGATGCCGTAGACGCGATGACGCTTCGTGTACTCGATGCCCCGCGCCGCCATCGTTCGCTCTACAACCTTCGAGGCCTGCGATGACACCGGGATCGGCGCCGGCTGCGGCGTGACCACATGCAACTGAGCCGTCTCGCGGATCCCACGCTCGACCAGGTAGTCGTGCAGCAGCAGGATTCCCTCATACGGCGCGGGCGGACACTTGAACGGAATCGACAAGACTGCGAGCAACACGTTGCCGCCACGGAACGACGGCAGCTCGTC
>DATHIJ010000005.1:0-3539 GCA_035489975.1 Propionibacteriaceae bacterium
CGGCACCTCCGCGCGTCATCCACAGATTTCTGGTCGGCCGCATGATCTGAAGTCGCGTCCACATCCTGATGACGAAGACGCAATGTCAGGAAGCGAAAGGACGAGCCGATGGAGGCATTGGTACACATCACGGGCTATGCCGGATCCGAGGTGGAGATCCGAGGCAACGGGACCGTGTCCGCGTTTCGGCTGGCTTGTACGCCACGGGTCAGGACCAAAAGTGGCTGGGCTGACGGCAACACCACCTGGATCGAGGTGAGCTGCTTCCGGTTGCTGGCCGAGCACGTAGCCGCGAGCGTACGCAAGGGCGATCCAGTGGTGGTTGTCGGCAAGCTGCGGACCAACGTCTGGGAGAAGGACGGCCAGACCCACGAGCGCCTCGTGCTGGAGGCGGACATGGTCGGTCATGACTTGAACCGCGGCACGTCAGCATTCCGGCGCCGACCTCGACTCAGTTCCAGCGACTCTCGAGAGGCAGATGGCGCGCCGCCCCCAGACGACGAGGTTGAGGCGGCGGGGCTGAGCGCCGAGGAGCGCGCTGCCCAGGCCGCGCAGGCCGCCTGAGGCAGTCCGCGCCGGTTCTTCGGGACCGGCGCCAGGGCGGACTATGGGGACTCAGGCGGTGGGCCGGATCCGATCCGCGAGAAGGATCCGCGCCTACAGGTGACGCACCATGTCAGGCTGGGCCGTGCTCGCGGTGGCCGCCGGTGGTGCGTCACCGCTTGTCCCGGTGCTGGCATACTTGAGCGCCGCGGGTTACGCAATTGGCGCCCGCACAAGGTCCTGATGTACAAGTGAAGGCTCCCCATTCCTATGCCTGAGTTCATCTATTCCATGCACAACGTCCGCAAAGCACTCGGCGACAAAGTCGTGCTCGACAACATCACCTTGTCGTTCTATCCCGGCGCCAAGATCGGCGTCGTGGGGCCCAACGGCGTGGGCAAGTCGACACTGCTCAAGCTCATGGCAGGCATCGAGAAACCCAACAACGGCGATGCCATGCTCGCAAAGGATGCGACGGTAGGGATTCTTCTTCAGGAACCTCCCTTGACGGAGGGCAAGACAGTGCTGGAGAACGTCGAGGAGGGGGTCGCCGACGTCAAGGCGCTGCAGGCGCGGATGGATGAGCTCGGCGTTGCGATGGGTGAGCCGGACGCCAACTTCGATGTGCTGATGGCGGAGATGGGGGAGGTGCAGACCGAATTGGACCACCGGAACGCCTGGGATATCGACTCACAGCTGGAGCAAGCGATGGATGCGCTGCGCTGCCCGCCGCCCGACGCTCTGGTGGACGTGCTCTCCGGTGGTGAGCGGCGGCGCGTCGCACTCTGCAAGCTGTTGTTGCAGCAGCCGGACCTGCTGCTGCTCGATGAGCCCACAAACCATCTCGATGCCGAGTCGGTGCAATGGCTGGAAACTCACCTCAAGGCGTACCCGGGGGCAGTTCTGGCCGTGACGCACGACAGGTACTTCCTGGATAACGTCGCACAGTGGATTCTCGAGCTGGATCGCGGCCGGACCCATCCGTACGAGGGCAACTACTCCACGTATCTGGACACCAAGAAGGCTCGGCTCCAGATCGAGGGTCGCCGCGATGCCAAGCGCGCAAAGATCTTGGAGCGGGAATTGGAGTGGGCACGGTCCAACCCGAAGGCGCGGCAGGCCAAGAACAGGGCGCGGCTGGCGCGCTACGAGGAGTTGGCGTCTGAGGCCGAGCGCAGCCGCAAGCTCGACTTCGAGGAGATCAACATCCCACCGGGCCCACGGCTGGGCAGCCTTGTGCTCGAGTCGCGGATGCTGGTCAAGGGCTTCGGTGACAAGCTGCTCTTCAACGGCTTGAGCTTCTCGCTGCCACGCGCCGGCATCGTCGGCGTAGTAGGGCCGAACGGGGTCGGTAAATCCACGCTCTTTCGAATGATCGTTGGTGAAGAGCAGCCGGACTCCGGCGATCTGATACTCGGCGACACGGTGCGCATCTCCTACGTCGACCAGGCCCGCTCGGGGCTGGACCCGAGGAAGAACGTCTGGGAACTGGTGTCCGACGGGCTTGACCACATCAAGGTGGCCAGTTTCGAGATGCCCTCCCGCGCGTACGTGGCATCCTTCGGTTTCAAGGGCCCGGACCAGCAAAAGCCTGCCGGAGTCCTTTCCGGGGGTGAACGCAACCGCCTCAACCTCGCCCTGACGCTGAAAATGGGCGGCAACTTGCTGCTGCTCGACGAACCGACCAATGATCTTGATGTGGAAACCCTCCAGTCGCTGGAGGATGCGCTGCTCGACTTTCCCGGGTGTGCCGTGGTGATCTCACACGACCGCTGGTTCCTTGATCGGATCGCGACCCACATCCTGGCTTGGGAAGGCGACGATGAAGACGAGGCCAAGTGGTTCTGGTACGAAGGCAACTTCGCCGACTACGAGGCCAACAAGATCTCCCGGCTGGGCGTGGAGGCGGCCCGCCCACACCGCGTGACCCACCGCCGCCTCACCCGCTGACTCCTCAAGCCGACTTGTCAGAATCTGAGCACCAAATATGGTGCTCAGATTCTGATAAGTCGGGTGTTAGCGAGGAGCTCGGCGAGAGTGATGGCTTTGCGGCCGGCAAGCTGAGCGAGCTGGGTACGGCATGAAAAGCCGTCGGCCAACACCAGAGCGTCCGGGTGGTTGGCCACGGCCGGCAACAGGTCATGCTCGGCCACTTTGACTGACACCTCGTAGTGGCCCTTCTCCACACCGAAATTGCCGGCCAGGCCGCAGCAGCCGCCGACGGTGGTGATGGTGGCCCCAGTCGCGGCCAGCAGTGTGGCATCGGCCTGCCAGCCGAGCACCGAGGCGTGGTGACAGTGGGGCTGAACGACCAGCTCGATACCGCTGAGATCTGGCGGTGACCAATTCGGCGTACGCCCCAGCAGCTCGGCCAGCGTAAAGACCCCGGCTGCGACATCAGCGACCCGAGGATCCTCAGGCAGGAGTTCGGCCGCGTCGCTGCGCCAAACCGCGAGGCAGGACGGTTCCAGGCCGACTACCGGCGTTCCCGCGGCGACGTAGGGATGCAGGATGTCCAAGGCGGTGCGTAGCTGCCGGCGAGCGCCGTTGAGCTGGCCGGTGCTGATCCACGTCAGGCCACAGCAGGCTGGTCGTTCCACGAGCTGCGGCGCGTAACCTGCCGCCGCGAGCACCGCGACCGCCCCGGCGACGGCGTCCCCGGTGAAGCAATCAGAAAACGAGTCGACCCAAACAAGCGCTGGGGCGCCTGACGACTCGGAAACCTCAAGTCTCTTGCGCGCTGCGACCGAGGCGAACTTCGGCAGCGAGCGTCGCTGGTCGATACCGGCGGCCCAGCGGAGGAGCGTTCTCACCCCTGGGGTTGCTGTGCTGGCATTGATCAGGCCCGAGAGGGGACGGACCCGGGTGATCAACCGGCCCCAGCGCGGTAGCCAGCCGAGCGCATAGTGGCTGCGCGGCCTGATCTTGCGTCGATACGTGTGATCGAGCACCTGCGACTTGTACGCGGCCATGTCAACACCGGTCGGGCAATCCCG
>DATHIJ010000006.1:0-4590 GCA_035489975.1 Propionibacteriaceae bacterium
GCGTCAGTGCTGTCGATGCTGCATCCGGGGCGGCTCATCACCGTCTGTGGGGTCGGAGGCGCAGGCAAAACTCGGCTGGCTATCGAAGCGGCAAAGCGCAGCCGGGCTCACTCCGGCGCGATAGCGGACCACGAGGTGTATTGGGTGCCGCTCGGTGCCGTAGCCGATCCAACCGAGGTGCCAAGGGAGACGAGATGGACGAGCGACTGATGGTCGATACCCGATTGGGGGCACTCCCGGTGCGGGTTCGAGGTGAAGGCCCGGTCGCTGTGTTGTGGCACAGCCTGTTCGTCGATGACAGGACCTGGAACAGGGTCGAGGACGACCTCGCGCGTGTGCGACGTCTTGTCATCATCACCGGCCCCGGACATGGGGCCAGCCGCGACCCGGGGCGCCGGTACACCATGGACGAGTGCGCGCGGGCGGCGGCCGAGGTGTTGGCGTCCCTCGATGTGGTTGAACCCGTGGACTGGGTCGGCAACGCCTGGGGTGGACACGTCGGCGTTGTCTTCGCAGCCAGGTGGCCGGAGCGGTGCAGGACTCTGGTCACGCTCGGCACACCGATCCAGTCCTACACCTTGTCCGAACGCCTATCGATCTGGATCCTGCTCCCGATCGTCCGTCTGTTTGGGCCGGTGGGCTTCATCGCCAGTGGTGTTCGAGATGTGCTGCTGTCGCCGACGACCCTGGCCCAGGACCCCGAGGCGGGTGCGCTCGTCCTCGACTGTCTACGCACCATGAACCGCGCTGCGCTGGTCAACGCCGTCGTCTCCATCTCCCTGCGACGCCCAGATTTGACCTCGCGGCTGGCCCAGATCCGCTGCCCAACCTTGTTCGTCACCGGCAGTGACCACAAGGGCTTGACCATGGAGCAAGCACAGACCGCCAGCCGCCTACTCGCTGACGGGGCCATCGAGGTGATCCCGAACGCCGCGTACTTGCTCCCACTCGAAGCCCCTGATCGAACCGTCCAACTAGTCCGCGACTTTTGGGCGCTGCAAGCTCAACGATTCGGTTCAGACAACGACCAGCGCGACAAGACGCATCCGCTGTAACGCACTCGGTGGAGCAATCTCCGGCGACCTATAAGTCCCGCGGCCGCTATCGATCCGTCGCTTGATTGTCGGCGGCTTCCTGGACAGTGAGCTCGGCCGCCGGGTCTGCCTCGAGGCGTTCATCCGGGATGGGTACGCCGCTGCGGATCGAGCGGCCGTAGCTGCTGTCGTCGACCCGCTGGAGAGCCCGATCGAGCGCCGCGAGCCGGTCCCGCAGACCGGCGGCCACAGCGTCGTCGACACCCTGCTGCGCCAGCGGCTGGGCCGGATAGGACGCATCGCGTTCGGCCTCATGGTCATCGGTACGAGCCGTGCCGAGATCCGCCAGCAGCTGCTGCACCTGCGCACGTTCCGCGTCCAGTAACGATCGAGCCTGTTCCAATTCCATTCGGGCCGCACCTCCGTTGCTCCTGTAGTTGTACCCGTCGAGAGGATCAAGCGCCACTCCGTCGAAATCCAATATCGACGTTGGCAGAGTGTATGAGCGACATGGAACGTTGCCGGTTACTAACCGGCGTCCACCGCTGACACAGACGCGAGGAAGCGTCGCCGATCGACGATCCTCCGGTCGATCTCGCCAGCCGCGACGACCTCACCTGAGCTGTCGACCGCCTGGACGTGGAAGGTCAGACGGTTCCCGGCAACGTCGTACGGCGGTGTTGCAGTGATCTCGACGCTGCCGCCCACCGGCGTCGCGCGGCGGTGTTCTATCCGAATCCCGGTGCCGACCGTCATCTGGCCCGTCTGGAGGAAGGCAGTCGAAGCCCGCACGGTTGCCGCCTCCATCCAGGCGATCAACTGCGGTGTCGCCAGCACGGGAACGTCACCACTGCCGAGCGCCGTGGCGGTGTCAGCGTCGGTCACATCATGGCGCATCCGGCCACCTTACGGCTGCGCGGCAGCGACGCCAGGGCCGTGGCGGCGTCGGTGAAAGTCCCCTGACCGCGAGTGCGCAGAACTTTGGTCTGGACGTCGGAGTGGTGGAGCGGCGCTCTTGGCCATCAGGGCTCGCATCCGAGCGCGCGAATGAGGGCTCCAGCTGGCCGCCACCGCGGCAAGCGACGTAATCAACCCCATGTCGTCTCGGTCGGGAGCTAACAAACGATCAAGAACCTCAAGCAAGCCCAGTGTGTCGCTGCGAGTCTCCATTGGGGCGGCAAGAATTGAGTCGGGGGATGTACCCCGTCGATTCCGCTACATCCTGTGCGAAGCGAGGGTCGCGGCGACGTCGTCAATAGCGATGGACTGGCCCTACGACACGACCCAGCCGGCAATTCCCCGACTTACTGGCAACCTGAGTCCGACAACTGCCGCAGCACCCTCGCCGCTAGTCGCCGAAAACGCAAATGCTCATCATCTGGCTCCAGGAGCGCCAAAGAGCACGCGGCTACGCCGAACATCCGGCGGCCTAGATCCGTGACCGACTGCACCGTCTGCACCTGTAATTCGGCAAGACGCTGATTCCCGGGGTGCTGCGTTTCGTCGGCTGGCATCGCATTGAACAAACGGCCTCGCTGATTCACGATCACACCTTGCCCCTTGCCGCGACTAACAGTACCGCTCCAGAGTCGCGCACGGGCCGGTCAACCAGGTGTCGCCTATACGACATCGTTCGTGTCGTCTGTGGAGCAGCGCACCGCCGGGCAACATGCCAACCTCGACCTGCCGGTGAAGGACCGGCACAACTAAGGAGGTTCACATGAGCGAGCAGCAGCGACCTGATCTGCCGACAGACCAGGATGACGTGGAAGGCCAACGGTTGGGCGCCACGGTACGCCCCTCCTTAGCAGAGGGATACAGCTTGATCAAGATTTCGGTGTACAGAATTGCTGCGGCCCTGGCGCTGAGTGCAGCGCTGGCTGGGATCGGCGCGCTTCCAGTTGCTGCGCGACCACACGATGGGCGTAATCCGAATACACCGCGAGTCGTCGCATTCAAGATCGACCGCGACTGCCCACTGCGACGGATCGATAGGCAACTAGTCCGGTGCGACAACTGGACCGGCGCTGGCGTTCCGGCCCCGTTGTTCATACCTGAGTTGTGACGTTACAAACGGGAAAGCAGGGAGACGCCACTTCTTCAAGGCGGATGCCGAGCGGTCCGAGACCGAAAAGGATGGGGAGGGCCACAGGCGGCTCCGCTAGGGGGCGCCGATCGCGACGAGAGCGACGACGATCTGTACCCACGTGCTTCGCCCCATGCGAATGCTGAACGGGACGAGGCCGACAAAGATGACGGATGAGGGGCGACGGCGGCCTGGAGGGGAGGTCGTCAGTCGCCTGTTGTAGCGTGCCTCGGTTCGACCGATCCGACCGACTTGTCTGCTTGGAGCGGCCTTCTTCCGCGCGCTCGAGCAGGTTTCGCCGAAAGCTTGGGAACGCTGACCGTTCGTTCCGGGCCAGATCTGTGTGCACTTGTGGCGGAGACTTCATTCGCCGGGCACCTCTGCGTCAGCGGTCGATGTTGGGTCCGGTTGCAGGGCTGCTGCTAAATGGGCACCATGTCGATGTCGGATCGACTTGCCAGGAGTGCGGCATGGACCAGGAGCAACGGGCTCGCATGCTGGCTGCCTCTCGACTGTTCGGCGAGGTGCCCACCCCGGCAATCCAACGCCTCGCTGCAGCGGCCGGATTGCACCGTTACCGTCGTGGGCAGATCCTCTTTGTCGAGGGAGATAGCGGTGATTCTCTGCTGCTGATTGTGGACGGCACGCTGAAGGCCTATTCCACATCTGCGGAGGGGGAGGAATTCTTGCTCGCGGTCGTCGGACCCGGGGAAACCCTGGGGGAGCTGACGTTGGCCGACGGTGGCTCACGCTCGGCGAGTGTGGCAGCGTTGACCGATGCATCGGTGTTGCGACTCCCGCGGCAAGCCGTGGTTGATGTCGGTGCAATCTGGCCACAGGTCACATCGGCACTGCTGAAATCCCTGGCTGACGTCGTGCGACGTTTGACCGGCGCGGCAGCAGACCTCGTTTTTCTGGACCTTCCGCGACGCGTGGCCAAACTGCTGCTTATCGAACGAGAGGCAGCACATAGCGATGTCTTCAAGACCCGCTTAAACCAGGAGGAGATGGCGCAACGCGTCGGCGCGTCTCGGCAGAGCGTGAATACAGCTCTTCGTGAATTTCAGCGGCGAGGATGGATCGCCGTCGAGGGCCATCGAATTCATGTCCACCAGCCGCAAGAGATTCAACGGTTCATCGGCGAATAACTGTGACAAGACCTGGAAGTGACGACGCCCTCCTCACTTTCCATCGCCAGTCGACCTCGTCGGAATGACCAGCCTCCTAGCAGGGAATGTGATATTCGAGCGGCGAGCGTGATATCGACGCCTGCACAGGCGCCGCTAAATCCGTTAGCACGACTCTCGGAGGCCGAGGAGTGCTTCAGCGAATGTCGCTAACGCGACAGCGATCGTGTACCCGGGACGACAGGCTCAATGGCTTCGGGCGGACAGCGTGGTGAGCACCAATCGGACCGCTTGGGACTCTCAAGATGAGTCACCAGGAAACACAGAACCCGACCACACATGA
>DATHIJ010000007.1:0-6571 GCA_035489975.1 Propionibacteriaceae bacterium
GCAGCAGCGTGAGGTGTTCGGCCAGGTGCCGACGGCGGAGGACGCAATTTCGAGGTTCGTCGGCAGCCTCGGACACCGCGTAGCCGCTTAACTCGGCTGATCAGCTCGTCAATCTGCCGCTTCGAAGCGGAAGCGTGTCGCGTCGACGTACAGCGTGGTCCAGGCCAGGACCTTCACCGGCCGTAGGTGCCACACGCCCGCAAGGTACGAGGCAGCCGACTGTGGGTAGCCGTACTTGGCTTTGCCTGCTGCGGCGAGCCGTTGCGCCACCACCTTCGATGGTGTTACCCATTCCGCGGCACCTTCGACGATGACTGCTGATTCACCATCTTCCAGGTGCAGTGTTGCGCGGCCATCGCGGCGCAAGTTCTGAATATGCACGGCCGATGGATCGCCGCCGAAATAACAGCCCCCGTCGAGCCACGTTCCGTCCACGGGCACGACGTGGGGAGTGCCGTCCCGGCGGATGGTAGCGAGCCAGTAATGCAAAGACTCGACCAGCCGCTGCTCAACCGATGCCCAGTCGAGCAGGCGGTTGGGGGACCCGTAGCTGCTTGGCAGCGTCAGCTGCTCAGCAACAGGCAACATCGCGGCAGCCTGATTACAGGTATTCCTCGATGGCCCCGAGGAGCACCGACTTGGTCTTCGCGCCCTTGAATGCCTTCACCAGCTCGCCGTCGACATAAACCTGGATCGTCGGCAGGCCGAGCACGTGATTGTTGGCCGGCGTTACCGGATTGGTGTTGGTGTCCATCTTGACGAACCGCACCTTGTCACCGTGCGCATTCGCGAGCTCCTCAATGATCGGCGAGACCTGCTTGCACGGCCCGCACCAGTCCGCCCAAAAGTCCACTACAACTGGCTTCTCGGACTTCAGGACGACATCAGCGAACGTGGCGTCGGTCACGTCAGCTACTGCACCCATCGAATCTCCTCCCTTTGTGCCCCTTCAGTGTGTCGGCGTCCGCTGACATTTAGTGGCGTGCGTGGTTGCTCGGTGGCATCAGCGCTCAGAGTGCTGGCGAATCAAGCTGCACAGTCCGAAAAGCCTGCAAGTTGTCAGCGCTTTCTAGGACGCGGCCGCCGCGAGCTCATTTAGCTGGCAGCACCCGTAAGCAGCGCTTCGTCCGCGACCGCGGTCGTATGGTCTCCGTGGTGTAGTGCCGTCAGGTACCGCTCCGCTTCAAGGGCGGCAGCGCAGCCGGTTCCGGCGGCTGTCACCGCTTGCCGGTACGTGCGGTCGACCAGATCCCCGGAAGCGAACACCCCAGTCAGGTTGGTCTTGGTAGTCGAGCCAAGACAGATCACATAGCCGTCTGGATCCAGATCCACCTGGCCTTTCACCAGCTCTGACCGCGGATCATGGCCAACGGCAATGAACAGGCCAGAGACCGGCAGCTCACGCTTTGCACCGGTGAGAGTGTCTTCCACGGTGATCCCAGTCAGGGTCTTGCCGCCATGAATCTCGGTGACCACAGAGTTCCAGGCGAACTTGATCTTGGGGTTCTTGAACGCTCGAGCGGCCATGATCTTGCTGGCCCGCAGCTCATCGCGGCGATGCACGATGGTCACCGACTTGGCGAATCGCGTCAAGAAGGTCGCCTCCTCAACGGCCGAGTCGCCACCGCCGACCACGGCGATGTCCTTGTCACGGAAGAAAAAGCCGTCACACGTGGCACACCACGACACACCGTGCCCGGACAGTCGATCCTCGCCTTCAAGACCGAGCTTGCGGTAGCCGGAACCCATGGCCAAGATCACCGCGCGCGCCTGGTAGGTGTTGCCGTAGCCGTCCTTGACGATCTTGATATCGCCGGTCAGATCCATCTCGACGACATCCTCGGTGACAATCTCGGCACCAAATCGCTGAGCCTGGGCACGCATGTTGTCCATCAGCTCCGGGCCCATGATGGCGTCCCGGAAGCCAGGAAAATTCTCCACGTCGGTAGTGGTCATCAAGGCGCCACCCGCATCGATCTCGCTCTCGAACACGAGCGGTTTCAGGTCGGCCCGGGCGGCATAGATGGCCGCCGTGTAACCAGCCGGTCCGCTGCCGACGATGATGACATCCCGTACGGATTCGCTGCTCATACTGCCCTTCGTCACTGGTCTTATTTGGGCTGTAACCCTATCCGCCAAACGGCCCTAACCGGCCAGCTATTCCGAGGAGAACCCTCGACACTAGATGCTCGGCGCTGTTGGAATCAGCCCTCGGTCCTTCAGCTTTGCCAGGGTCTTCAGCGAGCTCTTGTCAAAGGTTGCCTGTGGTGCTCGGGCCAGTATCCACGTGAAAAGGGCCGCGTGCCCGCCACGCAGCAGCGCGACCGGAGCGACGATTCGTGTGGTATTCCCGTCCGGCGCTCGTGCGGTAAGCCGGTAGCTGGGCCCGTTGGGCGTAACGAACTCCGCGACGGCAATCAGGTCCGCAGCCTCAACCGTGTGGAACTTACGAAAGCGCCGAACCGTCAGTCGCGACCCGTCGATCAGCAGATAGGCCCTGGTCCGCAGGTAGATCAGGCCGACGATGAGCGCCCAGAGCGCCACCACGACCACCAGCGCCGAGACCCAGCCGGTCACCCGCCCCCTGGCCAGCGCGCCTATGCAGATCACTGCAGCGATACTGGCGAAGAGCGCTGGGGTTCGCCAGTTGTAGGAGGGCTCGAGCGGGTGCGCCATCAGTGTCTACCTTCATGGGTTCCTTGGTGATGATGCCCATCCTGCGCGATCGATCAAGGTTCTGGAGCAGCTGACCCGCGATCACTGGAGCACCTCGACCTCGTAAATGCCGCCGCGGTAGCCGTTCCCCTCCTTCGGCAACGAGGTCAGGTACACCAGGACATATCGGGTGGTCACACCTTGCTCCGCCGCAAGCGTCGCCGTTTCGACGGCGTTCGGTTCCGCGGTCACCGTACGCCAACTTTTGTCGGAGCTCATGGGTGGCGTGGTGGTCTGGGCCGGATCCGACTGCGGCACTCGGAACTCGACTGCCGTGCCGGCGCCACTCAAGCTGAGTTGGACTGAGCGCACAGGCTGCGGGGCGCCAAGATCCAGGACAAGCCCGACGCCGCGCTTCAGATTGCCCAGCTTGGGGCTCCCGAAGTATTGCAACGTACGCCAGCGCGTCGCCGGGTCGCCATCGTAGGCAAGACTCACCTCGTCAGGATTCTCAGTCTTGTCCTCGCCTTGTGGATCAAAATCCCGTGCCTGGGCGATGGTCAGCTTCTTGAGCTGCGCCGGCGAGGGCTCGGACGTGCCAGATGGATCACTCGCCGCGTTCGGTTCCGCTGCGCCGGATAGCCGCCGGTCCAAAATGATGGCGGAGATGATTCCGGCAGCGATCAGCAGCACCGCAAGCACGAGGAGCAAGCCGATCCAGCGCCTCTTGCGCTGCTGAGTAGTGGGGGCTGGCGTCGGGGGCTTGGTTCGCGAAGGCCGGCTGGCCGGTGCCGGCCCGGATCGGGGCCCGCTGGCAGGTGTCGCTTCTGACGAGGGCCTGCCGACTGTGACGCGTGTGTGCCGAGTGGTGGGTGGAGCGCTGGCCGCCGGAATCGTCCGGGTGGATATGGCTTCCTGCCGAATTGCTGTCTGGTCAAGCAGCGAGGAGACGGGCTGAACGTTTGCTGTGGTATCGGCGGCTTTTTGGGTGCCGCTCACTTTCGGGATCGGCTGGTGGAGGCGTCGCTCCAGATCGGGGGCGGCATCAGCGCTGCCGAGGACCTTGGTCAATGCAGTCACGATGCCTCCCGCGGTGGTGATGGCGGGCACGTGATGTCGGGGCGGATCGCCGAGAATCTGATCGCACACGTTGTCCAGCGCCGGCGGAACTCCGGCACGCACCTGCCGTGGCGTCATCCAGCGCCGCCCCATCGTCGGAGCACTGGGCAGCCCGAACGACCGGCCGCCCGGCCAGCGGCATACCAGCGAGGCATACAGCAGTCGACCTAGGTCTGTGGCGTCGACCAACTCTGGGGTGTTGGCGCCGGGCACCACATCAGTGGCAGTCGGCCGCAGCGCGGCCTCGATCAGCAAGCCGACGATCTTGACGTTCCCGGTCGGGGTGATGATCACCGTTTCCGGGCTGATCCGGCGGTGGTACAGACCGAGACTGTGCACGCCGGCGAGCGCATCCGCGACCTCCCGCGTGATCCACGCGGCCTCAAGGCCGGAGAGGGGGCCGTGGCTCAAGATCACTTCGAGCGACTGCCCCGTCGCGTACTCGCACACGATGTAGGAACCGACCGCCGGATCGCTGCTATGTACCGCATCGAGCACCCGCAGGAATCGAGAGTCCGTCGCCACCGATGCCTTGCGGGCGGCGGTCAGCAGTTCATCCTCTTCCGGGTCCCCCGGGGCCAGCAGATGCACCAGCACCGATCGGGACAGCACTTGGTCGAAGGCTCGCCACGTGACCGTCGGCTGGGATTCCCCGATCAACTCCTCGAGGCGATAGCGGGAGGCCAATACCGTCCCGGCAGGCAGGGTGGCAGCCCGTAGCTCTTGCCCGCCTTCGCCGACGCCCTGGGCGGCTGTCGCCTGAACCATGGCTCTTGCGCTCTCCTCACCAGCTTCTTCGATGGTAGGAGACGGCGGCCGGATCACTGTCGGGGAATCGCCGGACGAGGACGATTCGGCAAATCGATCACTGCTCGCTTCGATCGCCGATTCCTCCTGCGTCTCCAATGTCTCGGGCTTCGAATCGCCGCCCCGCCGCAGCACGGTCGCCACGATCTCGCTGACCTCGTGGACCCGCATCAGTTTGGCTGTCACCAGGAACAACCCGACTGCCACCACTCCGGCAACGAGCAACCCGAGCGCCAGCGCCAGCTGGGAACCAAACTGACTCGTGAACACCCAGGAGATCAGCCAAGCTGCGATAGCGGCTGGAGTCACGGCCAGCAACAACCGTACGCAGTGCCTCACCAGCACCTCGGCATCAAGATCGGGAAGTTTCCGCCGCAGCGTTGCGAAAGAAATTGGTAGGCCGATCAGGTACGCCGCCGAATAGGAGAAAGCCAGCCCAGTTGCCACCAGCGCCGGATCATCGAGCAGCAAAACAGTGGCCACACCCAGGACGACATTGGCGCCGGCGATCAGAGACTGCAGGAAGAAAGTCGTTCGGGTGTCCTCCAACGCGTAGAAGGAGCGCAGGCAGATGTATTGCACCGTGAATGGCACCAGCCCGATCGCCAAAGCCATCAATGCCCCACCGACGTACGAGGCGTCTTTGGCCCCCTGGCCGAAACCGAAGGCCAGATGGGCCAGTGGCAGCCCTAAGACCACGAAGGCAACCGATGCCGGGAGCAGTGCGGTCGTCGCCAGCCGGATTGCGCGCATGGTTTCCGCCGCCACGCCCGTCCGGTCGCCCGCCGCGGCGAGCCGCGAAGCGGCCGGCAGCATCGCCGTGGCCAATGAGACGGTGATCAATGAGTGAGGCAGGATCCACACCGCGTACGCGTTGGAGTATGCGGTGAGCCCGGCGCCGTTGCCCCCAACAGTGGCGCCGCTGGCGAGCTTGGTCACTACGACGAAGGCGGCCTGTGTCACCAGGACGAAGCCCAGAGTCCACTTGGCCAGTCGGAAGGTCTTGCCCAGGCCGGTGTTCTTGAAGTCGAAGCGCGGCCGAAAGTGATAGCCACTGGCTCGCAGGAACGGGATCAGCACAGCGGCCTGAGCGGCGATGCCGAGCGTGGAACCCAGCCCCAGCAGCAGCTCCTGACTTGTGGTGAACGGTGCGCCGGTGCTGGTGCGTTCGAAGACGATCAAGTACAGCAGCAACACCATGATCGACACCACGTTGTTGGCGATCGGCGCCCACATCATCGGCCCGAATCGGTCGCGCGCGTTGAGCACTTGCCCGGCCATGACGTGCACCCCGTAGAAGAAGACCTGCGGCATGCAGTAGTAGGCGAGCATGATCATCGACTGGTATTGCGCGGAGAGTTCTGGAGATTTCCAGCCGCCGGCTGAATAGATCGACACGATCGCCGGCACAGCGAGTGTCAGCAGCAGCGTGATCAATCCGAGTGCGATCAGTCCGGCAGTCATGATCCGGTTTGTGTACGCCTCACCGCGGTCGGCGTCACCCCGAATAGCGCGTACGATCTGGGGCACGAGAACGGTGTTCAGTACGCCGCCTGCCAGCAAGATGTACATGCTGTTCGGCACGGTCGTGGCGATCGTGAACATCTCCGCCTGCCGGGTGCCGTTCCCGAACAGGTAGACCAGCAACACGAGCCGGACGTAGCCGAGGACTCGAGAGGTTGCGGTCCCCCCGGCCATGAGCGCGCTCGCCGAAACCAGTCGCCGAGTGTGGCGGAGCTCTTCGGTCGACGGCTCCTCCCTGTCTCTTCTGATCCCGGAGGGGCCGACCCCTCCGCGGCCCACCGGGTCGGGTTCGGGTGGGCTCACCTTCGGCGTCGAGGTCTCAGACATCGAGTCTGTCTGCCGGCACCGAGCTCAGCGCGGGAAGCTGATCGGGAGCTGTGCCGTCGCCGGCTGGTGGCTCGGCCGGGTCATCACTGGCTGCGGTGGCTCGTTCCTTGGCCACCTGGCGAATCCGCAGGAATGTGCT
>DATHIJ010000008.1:0-2517 GCA_035489975.1 Propionibacteriaceae bacterium
CCAGCGAGTCGAGCCCGGACGCCACCGAGAACGCGTGGGCAACTGCACCCTCATCGAAGAACACCGCACAGAGGGCCCGCAATTCACTCCCGCGAAGGCTCGCAACATCGGCGAGGACCTGGGTGGCGTCATCCAAGGCGCCGTGAAACCTGGAGACGGAGGCGTAGAGCTCAGTCCGGTTGCAGGTGGACAACACCACCGC
Organism: Propionibacteriaceae bacterium; assembly: GCA_035489975.1. GTDB lineage: Bacteria > Actinomycetota > Actinomycetes > Propionibacteriales > Propionibacteriaceae > Microlunatus. The sequence goes on from DATHIJ010000008.1 coordinate 203, forward strand.
CTCGTCGATGTGCTCCGATCCGACGAGCTGTTCGGCGAGTTTCGCCGAAGCAGGCGAATCCAGCGCAAGTTGGCTCAGATGAGAGACCGACGTCGACTTGTGGGAGACGCTGACCACCAGAATGCTCATGAACCCGTCCCTCTGCTCTCAGCCAGCGTCTGGCTGCCGCCGCCAGTCTTGCGCTGCTCGTGATAGGCCAGGATCTGCAGTTCCTGGCCGAGATCGACTTTACGTACATTGACCCCATCGGGCACCACGAGCACCGTTGGGGCGAAGTTCAGGATGCTGGTGACGCCTAGATAGACAAGCCTGTCGGCGACCGCTTGGGCGGCCTGAGCGGGAGTCGCGATGACCGCGATCACCGCGCCCGTATCTGCGACCACTTCCTCCAGCTGGGTCAGGTCAGAGATCGCTAGACCATGGATCCGCTTACCCACCAGTTCAGGGGAGGTGTCGATCAAGCCGACGACACGAAAGCCGTGCGAGTAGAAGCCGGAGTAGTTGGCCAGGGCCGTGCCGAGGTTGCCCAGGCCAACGATGATCACTGGCCAGTCGTGGGCCGAACCGACGACTCGGCCGATCTGGAGCCGCAGGTATTGCACGTCGTAGCCGACCCCGCGAGTGCCGTACGAACCCAGATACGACAGATCCTTGCGGAGCTGGGCGGCGTTCACGCCCGTGGCCTCGGCAAGCGCACCGCTGCTGATCGTGTCGATCTGTTGATCTGCCAGCTGTTTGAGCGCTCGAAGGTAAACCGGCAGCCGAGCAACAGTGGCATCTGGAATTCCCTTGAGGGTGGCCACCGTTCGCCAATGCTGACCTGCCGCCGTCCGGGTCGGCGGATCAGTCGGGAAGGTATGCGACACACAACTCCTGAATCGCTCGGATTCGCTCCAAACAGCGCCACTCTAAGGCGTTTGTGAACCACTGCACAATTTCAGGAGCTGCACGCATCCGCCCCAGGCGTGCGTTTCCGATCACAATCGTCCAGACAAACCACTCAAGGCGCCACCACACGACCGTTTGCCATCACAACCGTCAAGACGGACGACTCAAGACGCCACCACACGAACGTTTCCCATCACAACCGTCCAAACGAACAGTGAGTGACGGGTAGCCCGGCTGGACTATGACGGCGACGATTCAAGTGCTGTGAGGTAGGCCTGACCACGCGGTGAGAGTCGATAGCCGCGCTCGAGCGATTCGGTCAATCCGAGCGCCTTGAGCCGGCGGACCCTGAGCTTGTACGCGCGACGCTCCTGGCCGGCCTCCGCCGCGAGTTCGGTCGATACCACACCAGGCAGCCGTTGAATCTGTCGGAGTGTGCTACGCGTCCACGGCTGGTCCGCAGCACGATCCATCCGGTCAAGGCGCGCGCTCAGCGCCGAGACGTCCGCGGGACCCAGCTTGGCTGAGCCACGCAGCGCGAGGCGGGGGTCAGGTCCAGCCACGACAATGCCAACCCGGTAGAGCTCACCGCGCCCTTTTGCGCTCGTCCACTTGACCAGCGCGGCGACCGAGTCGAAGCCTGCATCAGCAGCGTCCTGGTCGGTCAGCCGCTCCTCATCGGCCGCCGCGATCGAGGTGACCTCAACGACTCCGGCAGGTGTGGTGAATCTCGACCCGACTTTGGGCCGTACCACCTCCCAGCGGCGGTACGTGCAATTCACTTTGCCCTCGGTCAGACCACGCAGTGTGGCGGCGGTGAACAACATGGGGCTCAGCGAGCCCGCAGCAGGGCAGCCTTGAGCCGCACGGGATCCACCCGCCAAAAGTCGTGCTGCGCGCCGTCGACGAAGGTGACCGGCACCTGGTCGGTGTAGCGTCGCTGCAGCTCCGGGTCCCCGTCGACATCAAGCACCGCGTACGCCTCGCCGATCTCCGCGCAGACAGCAGCCACCTGAACGATTGCCTCGTCACACAGATGGCAGCCCTGCCGGGTCAGCACAAGGACGCGCTCTGGCCTCGCGGAGGCGAACCCAGTCAGCGACGCCACCGCTGAGCCTCAATTCCTATCACCAACCGCCTCCAGGCTCTGCCGCAAGACGCCCTTCTTGACCTTCCCGGTTATTCCCCTCGGAAGGTTCTCGACAAGCCGAATCAGGCTCGGGCGCTTGAACTTCGCGAGCCGGCCGGCACAATGTTCGTTGATCGCCTCCACACTCAAGCCTGCTCCGGTGACAAACGCCACAACCTGTTCGCCGGTACGCCGGAAAGGCCGGCCTACCACCGCCACCGACGCAACGCCCGGCAGCTCGCCGATCGCTTCCTCCACCTCAGCAGGGTAGACATTGAAGCCATTGACGATGATCAGC
>DATHIJ010000009.1:0-3355 GCA_035489975.1 Propionibacteriaceae bacterium
GGACAGGAATCCGAACAAACCTGCCGTCGCGATCACCAGTCGCACGCTGAGGGTATTGAGGTCAGGCCAGCCGGCAATGACCAAGACCGCCACGACTGTTGCGACCGCTGCCACCGCCCAGACGCGCCGCCCGAGTGCCACATACCGTCGTGCGAACACCCCGCAAGCGGCGATCGCGCCCACGAAGCTCAGCGCGAAACCGACCTCGTGCAGCACGCCGTGCCAGCTCATCGCTGGCGCCCCGGCCGGAGCACCCGGCGGAAACCCAGCACCTGCGTCGGTGGTGAACACCCCGGCGATAATCAGCCCGACGCCGGTAAGGGCAACCAGGCGCGGAGCCCAGGTGCTACCGCGACCCGGTCGTAGTGCCATCCGCAGGCCGACGGCACCAGCCACGTACAAGACTCCGCTGACGACGAAGTTGGCGACCTGGACCCAACCCAGGGAACCGAGGCTGAGCAGGCTGATCGGATGTCGGCCAAGGTCGAACCCGGTACGGGTGAACGCCTGGGCCAAGCTGGCCACGACGAACACTGGACCAGCGATGATGCCGCAGCCAAGCAGTTTGCGCTTCATGATCGAAACCCTCATTCCTTACGCGGCGCTCCGTTGGCGCCTCTCACTGGGGACGTCGGAGCTGAGGACCCTTACCGGACATAGATCCGGAGACTGATCAGTGATCAAGTAAGCGTGTCGCGCGGCCGATCAGATAGCGCTGTTGTGGAAGGTTCTTCGCCCTGTGGGCTGCTGCCCGATACGCCTCGCGGGCGGCTGCCGGCTCGCCACTCATCTCCAGCAGGTGGGCGCGCACCGCGTACAGCCGGTGATCTTCAGCCAGTTGCTTGTCGGTTGCCAGCGTTTCAAGTCGCTGGAGTCCGCTGGTTGGACCATCGGCCATGGCGACGGCGACGGCATGATTCAGCGCGATGACCGGGTTGTCGGAGATCTGCAGCAGCAACTCATAAAGCGCCTTGATCTGCGGCCAATCGGTTTCCTCAGCGCTGGGTGCCTCATCGTGAATCGCAGCGATCGCGGCTTGGAGTTGGTACGGGCCGGCTGTCCCACGCGGCAACGCTTCGGTGACCAAGGCGACGCCCTCAGCGATCTTGTCGGCGTCCCAGAGCGTACGGTCCTGATCGGCCAGCGGCACGAGCTCACCATTCGCGGTGGTCCGGGCGTGACGGCGGGCGTCGGTGAGCAGCATCAGCGCCAGCAGTCCGGCAACCTCGCCGTCATCGGGCAGCAGTTGCTGAACCGTCCGGGTCAGCCGGATTGCTTCTGTGGAGAGCTCGACGCGATAGAGGCTGGGGCCGCTGGTCGCTGCGTAGCCCTCGGTAAAGATCAAGTAGAGAACGTGGAGCACCACCGCGAGACGCTCGGCGCGCTGCGGTCGAGCAGGCAGCCGAAATGGCACCCCACTGTCCTTGATCTGCTGCTTAGCGCGGGTAATCCGCCGGGTCATCGTGGCCTCGGACACCAGGAAAGCGCGGGCGACCTCGGCAGTGGTGAGGCCGCCGACCGCCCGCAAGGTGAGCGCGATCTGCGATGACGGCGACAGGGCGGGGTGGCAGCACATGAACAGCAAGATCAGTGTGTCGTCGGAATCACCTGGTCTCTCGGCGGGTTCAGTCTGCTGCTCAGGTAGCTGCCACCGCGCAACGGTGTCCTCGCGTCGTCGACGAGCCTGCTCGCTGCGCAACAGATCGGTGAGCCGGCGGGCGGCGACCGTGATCAACCAGCCCTTCGCGTTCTCCGGCAAACCCTCATTCGGCCATTGCGTTGCCGCCGCGAGCATGGCCTCCTGCACGGCATCTTCGGCAATGTCGAAGTGGCCGTAGCGGCGTACGACCGCGCCGAGAACCTGCGGCGCCAGCTGGCGCAGCAGGGTCTCGACGTCGGGCTCGGACATGGTTTCTTGATCAGTAGGTCAACTCGTCAGCCGACTCCATGATCGGACGTATGTCGGCGTACGCGTTGGCCGCGACCTGCTCCGGTGCCGGGCAGGCTGCTAGCCGGCCGGCGATCTCGGTTGCACGGTCGAAGCTGTCGCATTCCACGATCCAGTAACCGGCGAGCACCTCCTGGGTCTCGGCGTACGGGCCGTCGGTGACGAACGGCGCACCGTTCTGGGCGCCGAGGCGTCGCGTGTGCACCGGCGCGGCCAGCGCGCGGGTTTCCACCAGCTCGCCGGAATCCACGAGTTCGCTGTTGAAGGCCTCCATAAAGGAGGTCATCGCCGCGAAGTCCTCCGGCGACCAGGGCGGGGCGTCGCTAGATTGGCCGGCCATGCCGTCGTAGTCCTGCTGCGAGGCATAGCTCAAGATCATGTACTTCATGTCCCTCTCCTTTTCGGTGCGGCACCTGCTTGGTGCCTCTCACCGGTGACGTCGATGCTGCTGGTCCAACCCGGACAATCACATTTAGCGTGCCAGGATCGGGCTATGACCGAAGACTCCGCGCCGCTCCCGGTCAAGTCTGCGGGCGGTACCGATCACATACATCCTGATCATCTACGCAAGGAGGGCTGGACCATGGCCCTCTACGTGGCCATCTGCCTGATCGCCGCCCTCACCGCCTTGGCCAATGTGATTGCCATCCCCGGGCACATCATGGGCCTGGTGTGGGGCACCACCGTCGGTCTGGCGGTCGCGCACGTGTTCGCGTTCCGCGTTGCTGGTCGTCTGGTCCATGACGGCGAACTCCCCAAAGCCGATCGCATCATTTCGGTCGTCCAGATGGCTGCTGCGGCCGCAGTCGCGGCAATCGTCAGTGTTCCGGTTCTCCTTGCACCAACTGTCAACGAGATCACCTGGGCTCGGTATACCTGCGCCGCCATCATCGGTATCGCCGGCTATTTGGTCGCTCGCGGTGCAGAACGCAGTCGGATCCGGTCAATACTGTTCGGCATCGCCGTGCTGGCCGGTGCTTTCGCCGTCGCCGCGCTCAAACACGCGTTGGCGGGTCACTAGCCCGCTGGGTCAGATGGCGTCTCCATACTGACGATCTCCGCGAGCGCGACGGTGATGTTGTCGGGCCCGCCCCCGGTTATCGCTGCCCGCCACAACTCGAAAACCGCCGCCACGCCCTGGTTTTCTGACAGCACAGCAGCGATCGCCGCGGCGTCAATGACGTCGCTGAGCCCGTCGGTGCAAATCAGGTAGCGCGTGGCGTCGTCGATCGGGTGAGTCGAAACGTGCACATCAAGGGGCTCCTCGTCGCCGTACCCACCAAGGATCTGGGTGATGATCGCGGTGTGGGTCGCCCCCGGCGGCAATGGCGGGCTGTCGTCGACGCTGATCTGGTGCATCCCTTCAGGACCGTAAGAGTAGACCCGGCTGTCCCCGACGTTGAAGAC
>DATHIJ010000010.1:0-2449 GCA_035489975.1 Propionibacteriaceae bacterium
TCGCCTGGCTGCAGCGCAGCCAGGGGATCTGGTGCCGATACCGCTCACCTTGCGAGCCCGCGCATCCCTGCTCACTTGGCCGTTCTTCGCGATCATCCCGGTACTGCTCGGCTCCTCCCTCGGCCGCGATGAGGAGGAACCGCGCCCGCTGCTCCGCCGCCGACGCTCAGGTAACGAGGCGTAACAGAGCGGTCACCGCAATGGCGATGAGGAATACTTCAAGAAAACCGCGCCGCAGCAGGAGGGCGACTACGCCAGCTGCAACGCCGGCCAACATGGGCCAATCCACCGCATAGCGGCGCCCGCCGTCGAATAGTTCGGCCGCGACCAGGGCGGACAACATCGCAACCGGTAGCAGCTCGGCCACCCGCTGTACTTTGGGATGGTTCAAGATCGACTCGGGTAGCGACACCCCTGCGAGCTTCAGCAGGTATGAACCAACCGCCGCGACGACCACTGCGAGCCATAGCGGAGTCATTTCGGCTCCCGATCCGGAATCCGCTCCTCGCCCTCGCGACTCGAGCGGAGGCCTCCGACAAGTGCCACCGCGGCCGCAGCGATCACCGGGATGCCGGTCGGGGTCAGGGGCACCAGGACGAGGGCAACTGCCGCGCCGCCCAGCGCCACCCAACGCGCCTCCCGGCGCCGGAGCGAAGGCCACAGCAGCGCCAAGAAGACGGCCGGCGCGGCAGCATCCAGTCCAACGTCGCTCGGGTTGACCGCGCGGCCAATGAGTGCACCAGTCAGGCTGCCGAGCTGCCAGAGGCAGAACAAGATCAAGCCTGTGGCCCAGAACGCGTAACGCCGAGCGCGTGGGGTGCCCTGGCTCACCGCCATCGCCGTCGTCTCATCGATCACGAAGTGGGCGGTCCATAACCTGGCCAAGCCGTGCGGATGCAGGATCTCCGAAAGAGGTACGCCATAGAAGGCGTTGCGTACCCCAAGCAGCAGGCTCGCCGGCACCGCTGCGATGGGCGAGCCGCCTGCGGTCGCCACCCCGACGAAAGCAAATTGCGAGGCCCCGGTGAACATCACCAGGCTCAGCACCATGGTCTGGGCCAGAGTCAATCCGGAACTCACCGAAATCGCCCCGAACGAGGCACCAAAAGCCATTGCGTAAAGACCAATGCCGATCGCCGCCTTCAGGATGGCGGCGCGTTCCGGCGGTGGCTCGTCCACAAACTCCTCCAGTGGTGCTCCGAAGGATGAGATATTAATCTCCCCGCCCAGACCGGCCGTTGATTATCGGGGTCGCCGCAGCACCCCGGGGCCTAGAATCGCTCCGTGCTTCGGGTGATCAATCTTCGCGGCCGGCGCGTGGCCGGCGAGCCGCTCGACTACGGCGCCATTCTGCCCCGGGCTGATTTCGACATAGCCGCCGCAACCGAAGTGGTTCGGCCGATCTGTGACGATGTGGCGCGTCGCGGTGTGGCTGCACTGGCCGATTACTCGGTTCGTTTCGATCGGGTGCTTCCCCACACCTTCCGGGTGCCGTTTACGGCATTGGAGAGCGCAGCGGCGCGGCTCCAACCAGACCTGCGGAAGGCCTTCAGGACCGCGATCGAGCGCCGGCGCCGCGTCAGTGAGTCTGAGCTTGGTGACAGTGGTGGCGAGGTCAGCGTGGCACCTGGAGCAGTCGTACGCCGACGAATGATTCCGGTCAAGCGCGTCGGCTTGTACGTCCCGGGCGGGTTGGCCCCGCTAGCTTCCAGCGTGATCATGAATGTCGTTCCAGCCAAAGTAGCCGGGGTGCCGTCGATCGCGCTCTCCTCGCCCCCGCAAATTGAGTTCGGCGGGTTGCCACATCCCAATATCCTCGCGCTCTGCCACATCCTCGGTGTCGACGAGGTCTATGCAGTCGGCGGTGCACAAGCGATCGCTATGTTCGCCTGCGGTGTGCCCGATCTCTGCCGCCAGGTCGACTTGATCACCGGGCCAGGCAACATCTACGTCGTAGCGGCGAAGCGGCTCCTTAGGGGCCGCGTTAGTATCGACGCCGAAGCTGGCCCGACCGAGATCGCGGTACTCGCGGATGGAACGGCGGATCCGGTGCATGTGGCGGCCGACCTCATTTCCCAGGCCGAGCACGATCCGCTCGCAGCGGCCGTGTTGATCACTGACTCCGACGAGCTGGCCGAGGGCACCCTGTCTGAGCTATCCGCCCAGGTGCCGTCCACCAAGCACGTCGAGAGGATCGTCCAATCATTGGCGGGCCGCCAGTCCGCGATCGTTATGGTCGACGACATCGAGCAAGGCATCGAGGTGGCCAATGGCTACGCAGCAGAACACCTCGAGATCCAGACCGCTGATGCTGAGCAGGTGGCGTCCCTGATCACCAACGCCGGTGCGATCTTTGTCGGTCCCTGGTCGCCGGTTTCGCTGGGTGACTACTGCGCGGGCAGCACCCACGTCCTGCCAACGGGCGGCTGCGCGCGCCACTCCTCGGGGC
>DATHIJ010000011.1:0-9075 GCA_035489975.1 Propionibacteriaceae bacterium
TACCCCAAGGCATCTCTGTCACCGTCCTTTCATCGGTACGAGTCCGCGATCACCAGGTCGAGATCGAACCCGTAAATCTGTGGTGCATCGGTGCCGCTCCCGTCATCGGTGAAGCGGAACTCCAGCGAATCGGAGAGCGCGCGAATCTTCTGCTCTAGCGGCAGGCGCTTCTTCTTGAAGTTGTCGGTGCTGGTGGTGGGCAACGTGATGGTCGCACCGCTCTGCGTAGTGCCGAGGGCATCGCGATAGCACTTGAGCGTCAGCCCGGTGCCGTTCTTCTTGTAGAGCAGGAGCATCTCTTGGGCCGCCTTCTGCTTCAACGTCTCGGCCAAGTCGCGCGCGGTCCACAGTTCACTGGTGAAGGCGGTCCCAGGAAAGCCAACACCGTCGCTGTTGTCGTTGGAACCGACTTCGATCTGGTAGACCAGACCTGTCGTCAACGATTGGCTTATGGCCACATATCGCTTGATGCCACCGGAGGTGCTGACTTCTCCCATTGTTCCCCAACCCCCGCTCACGGTCACCAGTGGCGTGCTCCAGCCCCACGGAGCCCCGTCAGGGCGCAGCGCGCCCCGCAGCCCCGAGAACTGAGACGAGCCACTGAAGTCGTAGATCACCAGATGCCCCGGACCCCCGGTGTAGCTCGACGAGAGCCGATAGGCGCAGTAGAGCTTGCCGCCCATCGCCTTGGCGGCGAACCCATGGATCAAGCTGATGTCAGCCTTGGATGTTTTGGAGGACTGAGCAATCTCATAGGCCCATTCTCCAGTCTGAGTCGAGCTATTCCAGACATCGGACGAGATGATGACTTCTTCCCTGCCGTCGGTGACCACATAGCCATCAATGGTCAGGTAGCCCACCACGCCGTTGAAGCTCGTGATCGAGTTCGTCGAGACGCAGCCACGCGAGGCGTTCAGTTCGTAGAGCCGGTAGTCGGTGTCCTCGCCACTGATGCCCGTGCGGCGGTTCTGGAGCACCATGATACCGTCGGTGAAACACTCAACTGAGCCGTTGGGCAGCGGAGCCCCGCCCATGTAGTCCCCGTAAGAGTTCGGCGCATCGCGGAAGTTGCCAGCGGCCCACGAGTCGGCAGCACTGGTCGGCATGCCTGGGTCACCCATGGTGAAGAAGATGCGCCGCTTGGCGACCGGGTAGTTGGCGCGATAGACCGAGGACCAGAAGATCGGCGCCGGCCAACCGCTACACCACGCGCGCACGATGCCGTTACCGTCTCCGGAGAAGTTCGTGGCGCCGGTGACCGAGAACAGATTGTCGTTGTCGGCAGCAGTGCCGATGTCGTCGCACAAGGCGGTCGCATCAGCACCCGGCGCCACACAGGCCCACCACTTGCCCCCATTGCCGGCGGTCGTGTTGTTGATCTTGTCCACCAGGCGTTGAATCGAGATCGAGCCGATGTTGGTGATGGTGCGAGTCGTCGTCGCGGCACCCGTCGTCTTGCTGAAGGTCAGCGTGCCACCCGTGAGCGAGTAGCTGTAAATCTCATCGTCGATCACGGCATCGCCATCGCTGGCGTTGACCTCCGGGCAGACGTAGATCGCGACCGGATGAATCTTGGTGTAGCCGCAGGTGACGCGCCCATCGCAGGTGCCCATGTAGCGGCTCGGGGGCTGCATGATGTGGTCGAGCCGCACCAACAGTAGATCGGCCAGGAGCGCCAGGTCGTTGCCGTTGGGGTCGTTGTAGGTGGTGACGGTGTTGTTGTCCAGGTAGGCCGTGATTCTCAGGTCCTTGATGGATGGGTCCTGGCCGGTTCCCGCCGCATTCTTCGGGGTGCGCAAAAGGTAGCGCCCCACCACGCCCGGCGGCCCGATCGGGATTTCGCTCCAAGTGATCCACTCATACCGGGTGGTGCCCGCCGAGTCGATCTGGACCTTTCCGAAGCCGGTCTGATTGGTGCTGCCGGGGTCAAAGTCGATGTCATCGTTGGGATCGCGCGGGATGATCGGCATTGAGACCGACCCGTCCGTATACCTGTAGGCGACTGAGATGTAGAACACATCCTTGTCGTGCCATGGACCGACGGTGCTGACGGTGCCGGCGGCGATGTCTGGCATGCCGAGCGGCGCCGGGTGGCCGGTATGGAGCACCCGCAGCACATCGCCCGTGTCGGTGTTGGTGTCGTTGAAGTCCTTATTCCAGTTCCAGGGCGTGCCGTTGAAGTTGCCAACGAATAGGCGGTCGCCGATGTCCAGCATTCGCCGACTGCCGGGGGCCGCTTGCGCCCGCGCGCGAGTGGAATGGAAGCGCCCCATTTCGTCGATGGTGGTCAGCAGATAGGGCCACGCGCGGCTATAGGGCACGCCACCATCTTCAGTAATCGGGTAGTTGGTGGTGGTGCTGAACTCTTGGCCGAGAATGGTGTCGCCAAAGGGCGAGCCACCGTTGTTGTTCATCGAATAGAAGTGAACGAATCCCTGATCGCCGTAGTTGACCTCGGTGGCGGTCCAGAGCGCGCAGTGGACCGGATAGTTGTTGTCCGTGCCCGCAAGCGTGCTATCCATCGAGTTGGGCGAGCGCAGTGCGATCACTTGCCAAGCATCCGGGAATGCCACTAATCCGCCCAACCCGACACCCGCCCCGAAGCCGCTGGAATTTACTACCAGCGTTCCGGCCCGCCGGTAGAACTTCCCCTCCAGCGGATTGAACAGCATGTTTTTCGACCGCCGGGCTGACGATGGACCGTCGCTCGTGGCCTTGTCTGCCACGGCCAAGTGAGGCGAAACACTCGACTGATAGCCCGAGAACGGGAGGCCGAAGCGCCGCTTGGACTTCTGGGCGGTCATGGGCATCAGGCCGTCGCCTCGTCATGGCTGCGGTGGGCTTCCAGCTTGTCCTGGATCAGCTTGGGCAACAGCCCCATCAGGTCCTCGGCCAACTCGGGCCGGTTCATGCGCGGAGCGGCGAGGATGGCGGCGATGATCTCGATGCACTTGCCTTCAAAGTCCCCCACGTCGCAGATGTCGGCTCCAGTCGAGAGTGCCACCGGGTAATCCCGCACGATCGAGGTGATCGTCCAACTACCGCTAGGGATTCGCCAGAATGCGAACCGCCATTTGTTCTGAGACGAGGCGCTAACAGCGCCGGCGCCATATTTGACCGCAGCGTAGTAGACGGGTTGCCCAACAATGGTGTCGTTGTTCTGACGGGCCTTCACGTCGTTCCAGCCAAGCCGCCTAAGTGGATATACGTTGGAGCCAGAGATGACTCCATAAGCCCCGAGGATTTCCGGGTAGAGGAAGGTGGCATCGCCATCAGCTTCAAAAGAGTTCGCCGATAGCGTCGCAATGGCCGTCACCGACTTAACACGCTTCTCGTTGTTCTCGTACCACCACATGAGCGCGGCGTTGATGAACGTGGTCAGTTGCGCATCGGTGAACGCGGACGAAACGGTCGTGTCGGTGTCTTGGATGTAGAGCCGCACGTTGTTCATCATCGTGGTCAGGGTCGGGGCGGCCATCTATCGGACCCACCCGAAGAGATGGCCGTATCCCGAGGAGCGGAAGATGCGGTCCTGTCGCTTGCCATTATTCAACTGGCGCAAGTTGTAGGCGCGGATCGCTCCCTCTGCTTCCGCCGTCCAGTGAGCAACCAGCCTTGAACGATCCAGCCCGAGCTTGGCGACGAACTCGTCCGACATAGCGAGAACGGCTTCGGCAGCACAGGCCGCTTCAAGCCCCGCGAGCAGTTCATGACTGAACGGAATCGTGTCGGAGTCGCTGAATGAGTACACGCTGTTGCTCAAAACAACTGGTAGAATGCTGTGATAGACCTTGAGTGGTCCATCGCCAGCAGTATCCGGGGTCGGACCCACCCGCAGCGTCATGACCTGGTCCGCCGTTTCCCAGACGGTGTATTCACGCGGCTGCCCGCTGCCCGCTGGCGCGGCGGTCGCCTGCCGATACCGCTGATTGAACTGCTCGAACGGCAGGTAATAGAGTTCCAACCCATCCGCGTTCAGGAACACCTGTGAGACATGTTCCACAATCCCATTGCTCGCAAGCGCGTAGTCATAGGTACCGACCACCAGCGTGATGCTCTGCACCGTTTCCTGCGGCCGGATCGTGCGCGAGGCGAGGCGGTTCGCCTGACGATTGATGATGGCATCCAGCCGGAACGGGTTGATGGCAGGATTTTCCGAGTCCACATCCCCGATCATGTCGAAGATGCGCCCCCGAAGGAGACGCAGCGTGATCGCCGGCACCTAGCCGCCCCCCTGTTTACGCTTCCACGGCATCTCGGGCACCACGATCGAGGCGCGGGCCGTGTGGAACTTGCGCTCAACCTGCTCGGCGAATCGCTCCTGCACCGTCTGGTGCCCGCCACCGCGACGAATCACGGTCGTCGGCTGACGCCCACGCACCTCTGAAGCGCGTTCGGCATCGGCGCGCCAGTGGGGCGCGTACATCTCCTGGTAGAGCCCGATGTTCTTCCTGCCCTGATCGGTCTCAGGATTGAGCGGCAGCGACGCTTCAAACGAGCCGTCCTTGCTCTCGCTCGGCAGGAGCTTGAAGCCGTCGCGAATGTCGCCCCACGTCGGCGCCTTGGCGGCGACCTTCTCGGCCCCTGCCGTATCCTCCAGCGCCTGCTCGATGTCAGCCTTTGATGGCGCGACGGACTTCTTCATCGCTCAACTCCAAGGTAACGTCGGCCAACGCGGGATCGCCGCCGAGAATCTGGCGCACTGACTCCTGTTCATCCCGCAACCCCGATTCGCGGATGATCTCCTCCGCATGCTTGGCGACAATGAACTCCTCGCTCTGGTGGGGTGCGAACACCGGCACCTTCTCCTTCCAGAACAGGGTCTCCCAGGTTGCTTCCTGCCCAACCTCCTTGGCCGCGATCCGCTTGCTGCCGCGTTTGGTCACGGTCGCACCTTCGTCTCCGGTGACCCGAATCACCGTGTCATTCATGCCATGCTTCTTGGCAAAGTTCTCGTGCCACTCGAAGCACGAGCACCACGACTCCCGCACCCTGGCATGCCCGTCGTCGCCCTTGGTGACGATGACGTATTTCTTGTTGCGCGGGCGCAGCCCCGGCTCGCCGACCACCCCATCGACCTCAACCGGCTCAGTCGGCACGCGCGCCCACGGGCAGATGTCGTGATGGTCGCAGCCCATGACGACCGTCTTGATCCCCTTCTTCACCCGCTCGGCGCATGCGCCGAAACGAGCCACGTCCATGTTGTTCTTCCGCAGCGTGTCGAGGCTGGCAATCGGGTCTTTGTCCATCGGCTTCCTTTCTTACCCGACCGGGGCGTGAGGCGCTTTTCGCCCCACCCCCAGCGGGTCAGCGTTTACGCCCGTGCTAGGCGTTAGTGGTCTGGACATCGGCCGCGAAGGTGTCGAACACCGTCACGACCGCCGCTTCGACGAAGGAGATGAGCAGGATGTCGAGCGCGTAGGGCTGATCCGGCAGAAGCTGCGGCTTCTCGTTGTAGCCGATGGCGCAGGCTTCCTTGAGGTGCATGAGGTTGTGGAGCGCTCCACCGGAGTCGTCCACGTTGCCGCTGATCTTGATGGTGAGGCCCCAGCCGGGCACGACCACGCCGGTCTTGACCGGTCCGTTCATCTCGCCCCGGAACTGAGCGTTCATGTAGTTGCTGATCGAGAACAGGTTCTTCAACTGCTTGGGGTGGACGTTGAAGTAGATGTCCACCTTGCCCAGCGGGTCCGATTCGCGCTTGGCGGTCGTCCTAAGCTTGCCAAGTCCGTCCAGAATCAGACTCTGATCGAGGCTGACCGCTCCGCTGCCGCTGATGTTGGTGACCAGCGCCGAGGCCAGATCGCCCGCCGACTGGTCCACGGCTTCCGTCACCGCGCGCAGCAACTGCTCCTTGACGCCCTTCCGGTACTCCTTGTCCGCCACCAGCCGCGAGCGCGAGGGGGCGTTGAGCCCCACCGCCCCGTAGCGGAACACCGGGTTGGCGGTCGCCACGGCTTCAACGTCCTGCTCCCAGGTCAGCGTCGCCGGATCGGTGGCCGAGGTGGCGGTCGCCGTGTTGGCGTTCTTGGCGCTGATCTTCCGAATGACCACCTGCTTGCCGACCTTGGTCAGTCCCTCGGTGGCATCGTCGAAGTCAGCGGCAATGACCATCCGCTCGGTGGCATCCATGCCAAACCGCTTGCGATACTGGGTCTCGATGAGGTTGGCGACCTCAGTAGTGGTTACTGCCTGGTAGGCCATCTAGTCTCCCGTTCTAGCCGGGTCGGACGCGGACAACATCGTTCTCCACGTCATCCAGCTTCTTTCGCGCCTCGCGGTCGCCTCGGCTGGCCGCCGCGATGATGCGGTCGTATTCGGTGGTGGTGATTTCGTCGGTTTTGGAGGATGAGAGCGGGGCCGGCTCGGCCGTGGTCTTGACCACGCCGCGCTTCAGGCGATCTTCCTGCTCCTGAAGTTTCCGGCGCTGCTCCGCGAGTTCACTGCGTTCCTTGTCGTAGCGACGAGACTTGAGCCGATCATGGGCCACCGACGGCCACAGGTTGTCCGCGCGCGCGAGTTTTTCCACCTCGGATTGATCCTCCGAAGGGACACCCCCGAGTTCGCGGTAGAACCGTTGCTCCGCCTGTTGCCGATGAAGCGTGGATTGGGTTTCCTCGTGAGAGAGACCGACGATTTCCGTGATGGCTTGCGCCACCTCGGGATCGCGTTCACCGATGCTTTGCAGGAGTTGAGCGGCGCGGTTCACGCGCTGAGCAGCGGGGTCGTAGCCGGTCGGTGGCGCGATGGCTCGATTCGCCTGCTCAACTCGCTGTCGCAGAAACTCATTCTCCTGCCGAATGCGCTCGGTGTTGTCCTTCTCGCGCAGAAACTGATCATGCGTGTTCCTCAGCCTCTTCAGTTCGTCGGCATCGACGGTCACCGCCCCGCTGCCGTCCGGTGAAGCACCCGGCGTCCCGCTGTCAGTGACAGCGCCCTCCGGTGTGGCTTCCGGCGTCCCAGCCGCTGGTTCGTCTGCCATTCGCTACGCTCCCTATGGTTGAGGCACGCCTTGGCCGGCAGAGAACTGTGGCATCGGTGTGCCGTTCTGCGCTCCGCCCGGAGGCATCTGTGGCTGCTGTTGGGCGGAAAGCTCCGCCTCGACTTCAGCCACCTCCGAGGGCGAAAGGTTGAGCCGGCGCGCGACGATCCGTCGCACGCTGGCAATCGGTATCTGTGCCCATTGGGTCAGCGCGTTCACCTCGTCGATCGCGCCCTGCTTGATCTGGGGCGGCGTGCCGACGACGACATCCACGTTCGGGATGTCGGAGCCGCGCAGCAGCTGGAACTGCATCGCGCCGTCGTCGCCCAGGTAGCGGATGGCGCGGGCCTCGCTGGAGTTGTGGACCCAAACGTCCAGCACGCAGCCCAGGAACAGCCCCTCCTCTTCGCGCCAAATCTGCTTGTGGTCCTCGACCGGGATATCGCCGGATTCCTTCTGGAGCAGGAGCGACCGATAGGCCACGTCCTTGCTCTGATCGGGGCCGAAACTGACCTGGCCGACGCCGCGCGACTGGTAGAACGACTGAGAGAGGATGTTGTAGAGGGTCGGGAAGGAGCCCGGCAGGCCGCTGCCCTGAAACTGGTGGACCATCTGAGAGATGGTGCCGGGGGGGCCATGGTACTGAGCGATTTGGCCGCTGGTGTCGTCGTAGAGGAATGGGCGGCCGCTGGCATCGGTCAAACCTGGCTGACCGTCGCCCAGCGTGCCGAAAATCAGGATCGGCTTGCTCGTCACCATCTGGTCATAGCCCTGCTTCCTCAAGCTATCGAGCAGGGCCTGGAGGGACCAGTAGAGCAGCGAGTCGGTGCCGCCCATTTGCTCATAGGGCGATTCGTAGGCGCGCGCCTGAAGGATAGGGAAGCTGCGCGTGGGCGCCTGCCATGGACCCTCGTAGGCCGTCCGCCGATGGTGCGGGAGCACGATGCAGAGCTTCCCGTTGGGATACTTGAGCCGATGTTCGGTCAGCTTCTCGCGCTCGACTCGGTAGAGATAGGCGGGGGCCGGCTTCTGGCCTTCCATGACCTTCTGTAAACACTCAGGACACGCCGCCCCCGCCTCTGGCAGTGAGCCATCAGGCATCCGCTCGTGCCATTCGTCCTTGTAACCGCACTCCCCGCATGCCATGTACTGCTGATCGGGGGCGAGCGAGCGATAGCCGCCCTCGGCGGCCTCAGTGCCATAGCCCTGGCGGTAGTAGGCGTAGAGCACCGTGACCGTGGGCTTCTTGTATTGGTCGTCGGGCGAGGGATGGCCGTGCGCCTTGCTCCAGTCGGTCTCTGACTTGTAGCTGCCGTTGCAATCGGGCCAGAGGCCGTCTACGTCCTTCCAGTCAAACTCCCCCTTGCCGCCCTTGGCCTTGACCGACTCCAGCGACTCCTGGCGTTCGACGATGACCGATGGGCAGCATGGATCATGGAGGTCAACGTAGCCGGGACACGGGAACACTTGATCCGGCCCCATGGACTCGAACACCACATCGCCCATGGGACCACGGTCGGACTTCCAGTGGACCATGCCGTACCACGTCCCGACGCCGAGCGCTCCCGAGAGCACCCGGCGCCGGAACTTTGAATAGCGGTTGGTGTTGTCCTCGATGATCGACTGGAGCACGCGTTTGGCGTACTCCGACGCATAGGGGTCGCTCTGCTGGTCGCGTGGGTGGCACTCCAGATAGGGGCCTTCGCCCATGATCTGAGCCACTTTGTAGCGATGGAGGTCGTTGAGTTCGGCCCCCTTGGGGGCAATGCGGGCGTCATCGAGGGTGACGCCGGGATCATCCGAGTAGTGCTCCTGTTTCCACAGGAAGTCCTTGCACCGCTCGGTGAGTTCGATCGGCTCGCGGTAGAACTGGCGCGCGTCTTTCCAGTCCTCTAGCACGCGATCGAAAGGGGTTTGGTTGTCGGGGGCCTGCACGTCCTTGTCGGCGATTACCCTAGCCTTTCTTCTTGCGCTTCACCCTCTCCGGCAGCTTCTTGCCTTTGCTGGCTTGGTCGAACTCGGCCACCTTCTCGGCGCTGACCTCTCCCCGCTTGAGCATCACATGAAACTTGCGCCGCTGGGAATCGGACTTG
>DATHIJ010000012.1:0-2963 GCA_035489975.1 Propionibacteriaceae bacterium
CCCAATCTGCCCGGCACATAGCTTGCTATGGAAGGAAGCGACACCGCTGGATCTCCTAGCGGCGCCCTGCGGAAGGGGAGTCAATGCTCGATCTGACCTTTCTATGGATCCTAGCTGCACTGTTCGACGTCTTCGGGAATCGCTGCGAGCCAATCGGAGTCGTGGACGCCAGAGTTAAGGAGTCAATAGGAACACCCCGATCCGCTACCTAACCACCAATGTATGTCGCCCAACCGGGCGGCTCCGGAGGATTCGCATGGCTCTCAGACTTCTAAAAGACAGGGGCGTCCCGATCGAAAAGCAGGTGTTCACCTGGAAGGAGTTGGTCCAGGCACCCTACTGCAAGCTGACGGACGATGCGTTCACTCGAGTGCGCGTGATTCTCATGAACGGCATCGAGTCCGAGGCACTCCGGTTCTCGCATGCCTGTGCTCGAATGAACGCGGACCTCCAGGCGCCCTTGGCCCGGATCCGACGCATCGAGCAACACCAGCAGACGCTGGTGAACTGGCTCAATCCCCCCGACCAGACGCCGCTCGAAACGACCATCGGCTTCGAGCAAGTCGCCATCGAGGTGACGGCCAGCGTGGCCCAGGCCGAGCCGGATCCCTATCTGGCGCAGACGTACCGCTTCGGACTCCTGGAGGACTTCGACCACCTCTATCGCTACTCGGCCCTGATGGATCGTATCGAAGGCAAAGACGCCAACGGGCTGGTCCAGAGCTACTCCGATATCGTCCCGGGGCGGCCCACCGCGCGGGAACATCGGCACCCACTGGACGATCTCCGCCGTCCCTACGATCGACGACGCGCCGAGGCGATCACGAAGCTCAACGCGCTCACCATCATGGCCGGCGAGCATCAGACGCACGATTACTACATGACCATCGGCCCGATGTTCGCCGACCCGATCGCGCGCCAGCTGTATGCGGAGATTGCGTCGATCGAGGAGCAGCACGTGACCCAGTACGAGAGCATCATCGATCCAGAGGAGACCTGGCTCGAGAAGTGGCTGCTGCACGAAGCAGGCGAAGTATACAACTACTGGAGCTGCGTGGAGTTCGAGACCAATCCGCGGATCAAGAGGATCTGGGAGCGCTTCCTCGACTACGAGCTCGGCCAACTCCGATTCGTGGCCGACCTGTTTCAGGAGCAGGAGGGCCGTGACGCGGCCGAGATACTGCCCGCAGCGCTTTCTGAGCCCATCCGGTACGAGAGTCACCGGGAGTTCGTCCGCGACGTACTCCGGGCCGAGGTGACCCTGAGCGCAGTGGGGTCCGACTACGTGGACCAGAGTGAGGAAACTACCGAGACCCGCGCCTATCGGGACCAGCTGAACTCGGACGGCTCGCCTTCGGATACGGTCGCCGCCGGCTACATCTGGATGCCAGGAACCGAACTCGTCACCAAGACCGACAATGGTCACCCCGCCGGGTCGCGCGCCGGCCAGAAAGGACCCAATGATGCCCGCTGACAGCACGAGACCCACGAATCGCACCGGGGTCGCCGCGGCCCTCCACCGTGCCGCCCAGATGATCACTGCGGTTGAAGAGTTTCCACCGACGTCCGAAGGCAACGGCCGCGCCATCGCCGCGGTTCGGGTTCAGTATGCGCAGGAGGGCGCCGACGAAGGAGCCGAGAACCACCCTGCGGTGGTCGAGGAGACGCCGCTGTTGCTGGATAAGCTCGGCGAGCGCCTCGCCTTCGAACGAAGCGGTACCCGGCTCTACGAGGCCCTGCTCTCGAAACACGAGGCCTATGGCTCGTTTGACGGTGGCCCCTCGCGCGACGACATCGCCCACATCTTGAGCGAAGAGCTGCAGCATTTCCACATGCTCGCGGAGTTCATCAAGTCTCTCGGGGGAGATCCGACCGAGCTCACCCCATCGGCCAACGTGCAACTGACGGCATCGCACGGTGTCGCCCAAGTACTCGTGGATCCCCGGACCAACCTGGTCCAGTCGCTCGAAGCCATCATGATGGCGGAACTGGCCGACAACGAGTGTTGGGAGACGCTCACTGGCTTGGCTCGTCTCGCTGGGCATGAGGAGCTGGCCGAGCGGTCTGAGGAAGCGCTCCTCACGGAACAGGAGCACCTGGAGAAAGTGCGCGCCTGGCTTGCGGCCGGGCAAGGTCGCCGGGAGATGGAAGACGAGGGGATCGTGGGAGAAGACCTGGGGAAAGAGTCCAATGAGCGCGAGTCTAACCGCAAGCAGAAGAGCAGTCGTCGTCGGTAGCCCGGGCGGCTCCGGGTTCGGCTCCCCGCGATGCTTCAGAACTGGTGCGGGATATCGTTTCTGCACTGGCCGTGCGACCCCATGCTCCTGCAAGCGCGCCTCCCGGCCGGCCTGGAGATCGACACGTTCGACCAGGTGGCCTGGGTCGGTCTCACGCCGTTCCATCTTACGAGGCTGCGGCCGCCATTCTTGCCGGCGGTTCCGTGGCTGTCGGACTTCCCCGAGATGAACCTCCGCACTTACGTGCGGGGACCGGCCGGGCGAGGCATCTGGTTCTTCTCGCTGGATGCCGCCTCCGCGCCGGCGGTGCTGGGCGCACGGCTCACCTATGGTCTGCCCTACCACTGGGCGTCGATGCGCGTGCGCGCGACAGGTCGGCGCCTGGAATACGTCAGTACGCGGGTGGGTGCCGAGGCGACCATCGCGGTCGAGACAGGGGAGCCTCTCACGGATCCGGAGGATCTGGCGCTCTTCCTGACCGAGCGCTATAGGCTCTACACCCAGTTCCTGGGCTATCTGGCAGTGGCACCCGTCGAGCACAAGCCTTGGCCGTTGCATCGTGCGACGCTCGTGAGCCTGCAGGAAACGGTGAGGCGTGCGGTGGATCTACCCGCCGACGATGCGCCCTCGCTCGTGCACTACTCGCCGGGCGTTCACGTGCGAGTTGGCTGGTTACGCCGCCTCCCGAGTATGACACCGAAAACCGACGTCCAAACCCACGCAAGG
>DATHIJ010000013.1:0-3091 GCA_035489975.1 Propionibacteriaceae bacterium
ACACAGCAGCAGCACTGCCGATGAACCCGAACAGGACACAGAAGGCAGCCAGCCCGATCAGCCGGGCAACCCGGTGCATGTTCCGCATTTGACCGAGTGTCCGCAGGCCGGTCCGCATGCGGGCCGGCCCGTTAGCGCTGCGAGAACCCTGCCAGATACCAACTCGGCCGAGGCCATCACATTCGTCATCCGTCGTCGTCGACCGGCGTGAGTGTGGGCGGCGCCTGCTCGCCGCCGTTGAGGCGGCGCTGCCAAAACCCGACATCATGCCAGCGCTTCAGTTTGTAGCCCGCGTCCGCCAGCAGCCCGACCTGGACGAACCCGTGCCGCTCGTGCAATCGGACACTGGCCGGGTTGGGCAGCGCGATAACCCCGATCGAGGTCCGAAAACCCTGGCGTTCCAACCGGGCCAGCAGCTCGGCGTACAAGGCGTCGCCCACACCACGGCGGTGGCATTCATGATCGACATACACGGTGGACTCCACGGTCCACAGATAGGCGTCGCGCCCCTTCCACGGCGCCGCGTACGCGACCCCGATCACCCGCTGGCCCGCGATCGCTACTAACCACGGGTAGAGCCGGTGCAGGCGTTCCCAGTTGTGCAGCCACTCCTCGACCTGTTGGGACTCGATCCGGAAGTTGAACGCCGTTGTCTCGATGAAGTGATTGACGATCGCACACACCCGGTCCAGGTCGCGTGCTTCGGCCGGGCGGACTCTAAGCCGCGCGGCGCTGCTCATGCCCGCACCACCACCTCCAGCTTGCGCACCGCGGCCACCAGCGCCTGCAACGTCGGCGTCTGGGAAGATCACCGCCGACCAAGCGGCCGCCCAGCTCCCGTCGCACCCCGCGACGCCAGACGCCGCCGCTTTACGAACGCGTTTTGGAGCGCAACCTTACCGAGCCGGGCCTAGGCAAGGCGGCCAAGATCGGCCCTGAAGTCCGGTGATCATGATTGGCTGCGGACATTGCTCAGTACCCAATGAATGGGGTATCAGCATCGACCCGGGACGTTCTCCACCGATGCCGCCGCAAGCAAGCGTGAATCGGGCCATGACGGTTAGCGGCCCGCCCTCAGCCTCGACTCCGCGTGAGTACGAGGAATCCGGCGGCAGTTATGAAGACCGCGATGAGCAGCCCGACAGGCAGCCAGCGCTAATGCCAGACGGGGCGGTCGCGGTTGTAAGGTCGCGGTCGACTTTATATATGGTCGTCACCGACGCCGAGGGCGTTCAGTCCGTTTCGCTGGGCGGTGAGATCTCGTTGCCCTGTTATACACATGCCTATCCCAGCAGGAGTTCATTCATTCCACCTGCAATGACACTGTGTGCCATTCGCGTCAAGACCGTCCGGTAACGGGTCGGCCATCGGGATCAGTGAAGGGATCCGGCCGCCGTTGTCGTGCCCGTCGCGGTATTCCTGACGGCAGGTTGACTGGTCAGGTGTCAGGCCACCTTGTCTCCGAATCGTTGGCGTGCCGCTTGCCTGGATACCCCTAAGGCCACCGCTATCTGGTTCCATGATCTGCCGCGGGCACGTGCGAGCTGGACAGCCTCACGAAGTCGGGCTTCGTCGTCACGTACGGCGTCAGACGCGACCGCGACTCGGCGCAGGTCGTTGGTCTCCTCGGCGTGCACGATGTCGGGGTCGAGGTCATCGGCCAGCTGATCGAAGCGCGCAGCGGCTCGCTCGATCTCTTTGTCGGTGCGTCGCATCGAGCTCAAAATTCCTCCCAGCAGTCGGTAGAACTTCGGTCGTAGCGGCATCCCATGGATGACCACAGGGTACGGTTGACCGGCGCTTGCCCGGTCCTGGGCGTATCCACCAGAAGTTCATTCACCCACCTGCGATGACGCTCACTCGCGGCACTCGTCAAGTCACCGTGGACGACCCCAAGCGGGTCTGCTTGCGGACGCGCTAGCTTGCAACTCAACAGCCGCGCAACATTTTCGGGCTGGTCGCCCGCCCGCAGCCGCTTGAGTACTGTCCAACCTTTGACCTCTTCCATCAAGTCGGCAGGCAAAAGCCCAGCATCTCGAACCCGACGGCGTCCTTCACCTGGCCAGGTCGGAGCCCATGTGCGATCCAGGCGTCCCGTTCAGCATCAGTGAATTCGAGCATCTTCCAAGACGCCAGCTCCCAGGCTGGGGCCGCGTCACCACGCGTCTCCCACCAGTCATCGCTCAGCCTTGAGTGCCAGCTCGACTGATCAAGTGCACCGCGGTCCCCAGGCGACTTCACCATGACAGCACCTTCATGACTTCGGCCTTGCCGCTGCCATTCAGGCGGCGGCTTCGGCTTCTCTGGCTCATACTGGCCGCTCAGTGCTTCGTAGAGCCGTCGGATCACCGGCTCCTCGAGTTTGGATGCTGGCGATTGCACGTATTCATTGAGATCGGCCAGAGCTCCGCCCGCCCGAAGCTGAAGCAGGTCCTGAACGCCGACCTGGGGGTCCCCGAGAACGATTCTCTGATCCGTCGCCGGGTCGCCACCCAGATCATCAAGACCCTCAACCACGTGAAGCAGCAGGCACCCGCCGAGTTCGCGGCGGTTCGATCAGAGCTGCCGAAGGATGTGCGCAACCTCGACGTGAGGAAGGTCCGGTTCGGGAGGTTCACGGTCCTCGCCTACAAGCGAGAGGGTGGAAGCGCCTTCAGCGCGCGGGAGCGGCGCCGGATGGATCGCCGCCGGGCCGAGCTGGCGGCCGGCCGACCGGTAGACGGCGGTTTCCGGCTGCCCGTCGCTACTGCGCTCACCAAGGGGCCAAGGCTGGCGGCCACGCTTGCCCGTGAAGGCGGCCGCTAGGTTGGCGGCATGGTCGAGCTCACCATGCCGGATCTCGGCGCGGCGATGCGGGCGGCGGTCCGCGGTCTGGTCGACCGCCTGGACACCGAGCAACGCCGTCAACTGGTCTTCCCGTTCGACGGCGAGCTGCACAAGCGGTGGACCTACCTTCCCGGTCAGCGACCCGGGCTCCGACTCGGCGACCTGAGCGACGAGCAGCTGGAGCCGGCGCTGGACCTGCTGCAGCTCGTCCACAGCGTGCGCGGCTGGTCCGACACGCAGCTGGTGATCCGGATCGAAGCTGTCC
>DATHIJ010000014.1:0-2970 GCA_035489975.1 Propionibacteriaceae bacterium
AGCGACGGGTTGTCGCCTGCCGCCTGCTCCAGAGCGGCAAACAACCGCGCAGCCTGGGAGAGGGGAGCAGAGACCAGAGAGATGGCCTGCTGCAGGACGCCCTGCATGACGCCGGCGACCTTGGCGAGCAGGACCTCGCGCGATTCAAGATCGGCCAGTTTCCTGACCTCATCGGGGGTCATGAACTTCCCGTCCAGCACCCCACCCTTGATCACAAGCTCCGGGTTCGTACGTGCGAAGTCACGCAGGCCTTTGGCCACCACAACGGGATCGCCGCTGATGAAGGCGATCGCCGTCGGGCCAACGAGCTGCTCCTCGATCGCGTCCAGGCCAGCCTCACGAGCGGCAATCGTGGTGAGCGTGTTCTTCGAAACGGCGTAGTTCGCATCATCACCGAGCGAACGGCGCAACTGCATAAGTGCCTTCACCGACAGTCCGCGGTACTCGGTCAATACAACCCCGGCCGAGCTGGAGAACCTGTCGGTCAGCTCAGCGACCGCGGCAACCTTGTCCGACCTCGCCATCGTTCCTCCACTTCGTCACGCGCTACGTCTGCAGCACTTCCGAAGGGCTGGCCGGCCGGCGAAACCAAAAATGCCCTCTGCGCGCACGGCGGCAAAGGGCACGGAAGACTGACATCTTCCATCAACTCTCAACTCACCTGCGCGGGCCATCCGTTGATCTCGTACGGACACTTCGAGTTGGCCTTGTGGGCTCAACCAACCAGCGGTCTTCGGCAGCCAGCAACTCTACTGGCGGCCAACGTGCCAGCCAAATCAGCGGGCTGACCGACCCGCCCGCCCTCCTATTTTGGCGGCCGGCGTAATCAAATCGAGATACTTCGGCCGAATCATGGTGATAAATATCTCGATTTGATAACGTACGGACGCCAGCCGTATTCAGCGGCGTGGTGTTGTCTCACTCGGGGAGATCCGCCCATGGGCAGGATTCTGAAGACCGCAGCACTCTGGTTACCGGCTTCGCATTGGCTGCTACAGCCGCCGTGGGCACGGTCCCAGCCGATGCTGCGACGAGGTGCGATGTCACCTTCAAGACCTACCAACTGATCAAGCAGGGCTCGACCGGAGCCCAGGCAAAGGCGATGGAATGCCTGCTCGCCAAGGCAGGCTTCGCAACCACCGTCAATGGCCGCTTCTCCGCCGCTGATGCGCGGGAGTTGGCCAAGTTCCGTGGGTCAATAGGCCTCTACCCGGTAACCGTCGGCGGCCGCCGCGCGTGGAGCGCCTTGCTGTCGCGGGGCCCCACCCCATACCTGAAGAAGGGTGACCACGGCAGGTCGGTGACTCGGTTGCAGCTGTCGCTGCGATCGGCTGGTTTCGCCAAGGTGCCGATCGCCGGCAGGTACAACGCAGCCACCGTCGACGTGATCAAGACCGTCCAGAAGTCGCGTCACCTCAAGCGGACCGGCGCAGTCAACGCTGACTTCTGGAAAGCGTTGCAAGCCGGCAAGATCACCGCAACAACCGTTGTGGTGAGGAAGCCGACGCCCAAGAAGCCCACGGCGAAGCCAATATCGAGCAAGAAACTGACCAAGGGCGAGAAGGCGCTGGCTTATGCCAGAAAGCAGCTGGGCGATCCCTACAAGCGTCGCGGCGTCGGTCCCAACGGCTGGGATTGCTCAGGCCTGACCATGAAGGCCTGGCAGTCGGCCGGCGTGAAGTTGCCTCATTCGTCCGGGCAGCAGTACCGGATCGGCAAGAAGATCTCCAAGTCCAATCTCAGAAGGGGCGACTTGGTCTTCTTCTATCGCGGCATCTCACATGTGGGGCTTTACGCCGGCAACGGCAAGGTCATCCACGCACCGCGTCCCGGCAAGCGGGTGTCCTACATCAAGATCAGCTACATGCCCTACATGGGGGCACGCCGGCCTGGCTGACCGAGCGGCCCACGCCCTGTGAAGATGGTTCGATGCATCCTTGCGTACGCGAAGCCCGGGAATCTGATCTTGACCGGATCAGACAGCTGATCCTCGATCTGGCGAGTTATGAACGTGCTGCCCAGGAGGTCAAGACAACGACCGAACAACTCCGCGTCGCCCTGTTTGGACCGCAGCCTGCGGCGTACGCCCTAGTGGCCGAGAGTGACAGCCAGGTCGTAGCCTTCGCCCTCTACTTTCGCAACTTCTCCACGTGGGAAGGAGTTCATGGGATCTATCTCGAGGACCTATATGTCATGCCTGAGTACCGTGGCTCGGGGCTGGGCAGGGCGTTGCTGACGTCCCTGGCTGGACTGGCAGTCGACCGGGGATACGCAAGGCTGGAGTGGGCCGTTCTCGATTGGAACCAACCCGCCATCGACTTCTACCGCAGCCTGGGAGCTGTTGCACAAGACGAGTGGACCGTGTACCGGCTGAGCGGCGCGGCGCTCGACGCGGCGGCAACCGACGCCTGACTCTCGACCGCGTGCTGGATCACTCGGCGAAGCGGCTGAGTGACACCGTGCCGCCGATGGCGAGCACGAATCCAGCTATGGCGAGCGGCATGCGGCCGTGTGCGATGGCATCGCCAAAGAGCGCGATGCCGATCAACGACGGTACGACGACCTCAAACACGAACGTGATTGCTGTCACGAGCGTGACCGCGTCTCGCTGCAGGGCCACAGTGAAAAAGGCAATGCCAACGACACCGTGCACGATGATCGCCCAGAGCAGTGGATTGAGCAGCAAGGACCATGAAACCTCGTCCGCGCCAATGCCGCGGGCCGCCAGAGCCACCCCGGTAAACCCGAGGCCGGCGGCGGAGGACAAGACGATCGTGGAAGCACGACCCTTCATCCGGAAGCCGATGAGTCCGATGACCGCCGGAGCGCCCGCAGTCACCAAGATGACCCAGTCTTCGAACAGCGGGATTCGCGCGGCCGCGGTCGGCACCGCCGTGACGCTGAGGAGGACCAAGCCGACACCGAGCACGGCCAAGGAGGTCCAATCCTTCCACGACAGTCGTGCGCCGC
>DATHIJ010000015.1:0-4232 GCA_035489975.1 Propionibacteriaceae bacterium
GCGTTGGCCGGCGCGCTCAAACGCCAGCCCGACGTGCTCGCGGCGCTGCCGGCGTACGAGGCCGAGCGCCGCCCGGCGGTCGAGAGCCTGCAGCGCGCCGCGCAGGTGAGCCTGCAGTGGTTCGAGGACACCGAGCGCTACATGGACCTCGACCCGCTGCAGTTCGCTTTCAACCTGTTGACGCGAAGCCTGCGGATCACCCACGACAATCTGAGGACAAGAGATCCGCAGTTCGTGAAAGAGGTGAATCGGTGGTTTGCGAGGAAGGCCGAGGTCGTGGAGGTTGTGGAGGAAAACCCGCCACCTCCGATGTTCGTGCCTTTTAAGCTGCGTGATATGGTGCTTAGCAATCGCGTAGTCGTCTCGCCGATGTGCCAGTATGTCGCCGAGGACGGGATGCCGAACGAGTGGCACCTGGTCCACCTGGGGAGCCGAGCGATCGGCGGCGCGGGGCTGGTGTTCACCGAGATGACGGACGTATCGCGCGAAGGGCGGATCTCCCCCGGATGCACGGGGATGTACAAGCCCGAGCACATCAGCGCGTGGCAGCGGATCGTGGATTTCGTGCACATGAACAGCAGCGCGAAGATCGCGATGCAGCTCGGGCATGCGGGCCGCAAAGCCTCCACGCAAAGGATGTGGGAGGGGATGGATGAGCCACTGCCGGACGGCAACTGGCCGATCATCTCGGCGTCTCCCCTTCCCTATTATCCGTACAGCCAGGTGCCCAAGGAGATGACGCGGGCCGATATGGACGAGGTGAAGGACGACTTCGTCCGCGCCGCGCAGATGTCGAACGAGGCCGGGTTCGACCTGCTCGAGCTGCATTTCGCGCACGGCTATTTGCTCGCGAGCTTCATCTCGCCGCTGACCAACAAGCGCACCGATGCGTACGGTGGGTCACTCGAGAATCGGATGCGCTTCCCGCTGGAGGTGTTCGACGCCGTGCGCAGCGTCTGGCCCGATCGCAAGCCCATGTCGGTACGTATTTCCGCCGTGGACTGGGCGCCCGGGGGAATGCAGCCGGCCGACTCCGTCGCGGTGGCACGTCTGCTGAAGGAGCACGACTGCGATATCACGGACGTCTCCGCCGGCCAGACGGTGGCCGATGCGAAACCTCAGTACGGGCGCCAATTTCAGACGCCGTTCGCCGACCGGATCCGCCATGAAGTGGGGATCGCGACCATGGCGGTCGGCAACATCTCGTCGTATCAGGATGTGAACACGATTCTGGCCGCCGGCCGCGCGGATCTCTGTGTTCTCGCGCGAGCCCATTTGTGGAACCCCTATTGGACCCGGCATGCGGCGTACGAGCAAGGCTATCCACTTCCCTGGCCTGATCCGTACGCGACGCTCAACAAATACAAGCCAAGACCATGACTGTCACCTACTCTAGCTATCTGCGCCTCGACGAACTCCTTTCGCTCCAGCAACCGCGGCAGGGTCCGCTCGAGCACGACGAAACGCTCTTCGTCATCATCCACCAGGTCTACGAGCTGTGGTTCAAGGAAGTCCTACACGAGCTCGATTATCTGCAGAAGCTGCTCCACGCCAACGACACACCGCTCGCCGGGGCTACCCTGAAGCGAACCCTCACGATCCTCAAGACGCTCGTCGCGCAGATTGACGTCCTCGAGACCATCACGCCGCTCAATTTCCTCTCGTTTCGGGACCGGCTGGAGTCGGGAAGCGGGTTCCAGTCGCATCAGTTCCGCGAGATCGAGTTTGTCATGGGCAAGAAGGGCCGGCCCTCGTTCGAGCGCTACCCTGAAGGCAGTGAAAACCGGCGGCGCGTGGAGCAGCGCTTCACGCAGCCGACGCTGTGGGATGCCTTCCTTCATTATCTCGCGGCGAACCAGTATCCGGTTCCCAAAGCGCTGCTGCAGCGGGACTACAGCAAGGTCTACGAGCCATCGCCCGAGGTGCAGCGCATCGTCGTAGAGGTTTACAAGAAGGATCCAACGGTCGCGCAGATCGCCGAGCGGCTGGTGGATCTGGATGAAGGCTTCATGGAGTGGCGGTATCGGCATGTGAAAATGGTGCAGCGGACCATCGGCACAAAGCCAGGGACCGGCGGCTCAGCGGGCGCGGAGTATCTGCTTACCACGTTGAATCAACCGGCATTTCCTGACCTCTGGGCGATTCGCTCCGAGCTGTGATCAATCCAGCAGAACTCGCCCAGCACTACTCTCGGTTTCGCGTCACAGAGCGCATTCTGTTAACCGGGCACTCGCATCAGGCTTGGCCTGATGTGGCCTTCGAGGCGCAGGAGCAGGCCTGGCTCGATACTGCCGAACATGTTGACGACGTTTGGGACCTCGCTTTCCAGAAGGCAAATGAGGTCCGCCGCGGGTTTGCCCGCCTCCTCGACGACATGCCGGAGCGTATCGCGCTGGCGCAAAACACGCATGAACTGGTCGTGCGCTTCTTATCGGCGCTGCCGCTGCGCAAGCGTCCGCAGCTGGTCACGACCGATGGCGAGTTCCACACTATCCGTCGTCAGCTCGATCGGTTAGCGGAAGAGGGCATCGAGGTCATCAAGGTGCCGGCGACGCCCGCAGTGTCGTTGGCCGAGCGCATTGCGGTGACAGTGGACGATCGCACGGCGGCCGTTCTGGTTTCGGCGGTGCTCTATGCCAACGCGTATATCGTCCCGCATCTCCGAGCAGTCCAAGAAGCCTGCGAGCGGGTAGGCGCCGAGCTGCTGGTGGACGCCTATCACGCGCTCAACGTCGTGCCGTTTTCTCTTGTAGAGGAAGGGTTGCAGCGCGCGTACGTGGTCGGGGGCGGTTACAAGTACTGCCAGCTGGGGCCGGGCAACGCATTTCTGCGGTTCCCCGAGAACTGCGATCTCCGGCCGGTCGTGACTGGATGGTTTAGTGAATTCACCGATCTGAGCCAGGCGCCTGCCGGTCGGCGGATTGCATACGGTCCTGGCCCCGCGCGGTTTGCGGGCGCCACCTATGACTTCACCAGTCACTACCGGGCGGCGGCGGTATTCAGGTTTTTCGAACAGCAGAAGCTCACGCCCAAGAAGTTGCGGGAGCTCAACCAGCATCAGATCGGTATTCTGTCAGGCGGCACCAGGAACGATGCCATTGGTGGATTTCTGGCGATGCCAAGACCACGGCCTGCGAAAATTCAGAAAGCCCTCCGCCAGCAGAACATCTGGACGGATTATCGGGGCGAGAGTCTGCGACTGGGGCCGGCGCCCTACGTTACCGACGCGCAACTCACGGCGGCAGCGGAGGCTCTCGCGCGCCAAAAGTCATAACGCCAAGCTCATAGCCCACCTGTTGTTATCGCATATATTGTCGCCTAGACATTCCCCCGGAAGAGGACGGCGACATGATTTTCGGCAAGTTCGTCACCGTGATAAAGGCGTTCTTCAACAGCATCGCGAACGCCCTGTGGGAGCGCGACCCCATCGCGATCATGCGGCTCGAGTACGACCGCTCCGTCGAGCAGCTCAAAGAAGGGCGCAAGGGCCTGGAGCTGTATCGCGGGCTCGTCGAGCGCGTGGTCCGACAGGTATCGATGGGCAAATCCCAGGTCGAGAAGTTGAAGGCGGAGGTGAAGGCCTACCTCAAGGCCGGGGATCGCGAAACAGCCGGCAAGTTCGCGCTGCAGCTCCAGAAAGCCGAAGGCGATCTGGTGCAGAACCAGGAACAGCTCAAGATGCACGAAGAGGCCTACGAAAATAATCTCAAGAAAATCCAGCACGCCAACAAGCAGCTGGCCGACGTCCGTGAAAAAATCGAGCGCTACAACGCCGATCTCAAGATGACGGCGGCGGAAGCCGAAATCGCGCGGATCGCGGGCGACTTGAACTTCGACGTCACGACTGACTTTGGGCAGATCGAGCAGATCATCCAGCAGAAAATCGACACCAATCGCGGGAAGGTGCGCGTTGCGGCCGATCTTTCCTCCCGCGGCGTCGCCGACATCAAGGCGAAGGAGCGCATAGAATCGCAGCTCGCGGAGGACGTCTTGCAGCAGTACGAAGTGGAGCTCGGTCTCAAATCGCCCGAGACGACGCCCGTGGTCGAGGGCAACAAGAACCTCGGGCCCGCGACGGACAAGAACTCCTAACGGAGACGCGCCATGGCTAACGGAAGACCCAGAGTCGCATTCTACCTCGTCCTGCTGCTGGTCGTCGCCGGCCTGGTCTGGCTGGGCCTGCATCGTTTCGGCGGCAAGACCGGCGGGATCGGCTCACTCATCCACCCATC
>DATHIJ010000016.1:0-4908 GCA_035489975.1 Propionibacteriaceae bacterium
AAGTATCCAGGCCAGCCGCGCGCCGCCTATCTGCCGTTCGGTGCTGGACCCCGCATGTGTATCGGAGAGCAGTTTGCTTGGTCAGAGGCCGCGACGATGCACGCGGAGCTGGGCCGCAGCTGGCGGCTCCGCGTCGACGCTCACCTGACCCCCGGCCGATCCTCGATGACGCTACGGCCGAACGGCCCCGTGCCTGCGACGACGTCGCTTCGAACTACATAGGCGCTGTCGCGAACGGGGCGTCGCGCAGCGGCTTGCGCACCCAGGTGTTGCGTCGGGTGTTCAGTTCAACACGTCGTTTGGGGCCACCACTCGATACTCGCCGAGGCCACAGTCCCTCACGGTTTGGTTCGCTGCGACACTAGGAATCTAGAATCAACAAACGGTTCGGAGGTGGTGAAGCTGTGCGAGCGTCCATCTCGCTAGGCCGCATTGCTGGCATCAAAGTCGGAATCAACGCCAGCGTTTTTCTTATTGTTGCCATTCTGGTCTTCGGGCTCGCGACTGGGCAGTTACCGGCCGCATATCCGGGCCGGGGCATCGTCGCCTACGTGATCGCGGCGATCGTTGCAGCGGTGCTGTTCCTCGCCTCGCTGCTCGCTCATGAGCTGGCACACTCGGTCGTCGCCCGCCGGAATGGCATCGAAGTGGAGAGCATTGTGCTGTGGCTGCTTGGAGGCGTGGCACAGCTCCGCGGAGAGGCCAAAACACCCGGCGCGGACTTTCGCATCGCCATCGTCGGCCCGCTAACGAGCCTTCTTTTGGCAGTCGTCTTCGGTCTGGCCGGTGCCGCGGTCGCATCGCTGAGCACTACTGGGCTGCCGTTCGGTGTATTGATGTACCTGGCCGTCACCAATGCGATCCTTGCGGTGTTTAACCTCATCCCTGCCGCACCGCTCGACGGTGGTCGCGTGTTGCGGGCGGCCTTGTGGCGGTTTCGAGGTAACCGGCACACAGCAGCGATCAACGCTGCGCGCGCCGGTCGGATTTTCGGCTTTATCCTGATCGCCCTCGGCGTGGTGCAGCTAGTAACCGGGCGCGGATTGGACGGCATATGGCTCGCGCTGATCGGCTGGTTCGTGGTCAGTGCCGCGACCGCTGAGGAGCAACAGGCGCGGCTGAGCGGGCGCCTGGCCGGCGTCACGGTCGGTGAGGTCATGTCAGCACAACCCACCGTCCTCGACGGGAACCTGACCGTGGACGATTTCGTAGCTCAGGTTGCCCTTGCCCACCGGTTCTCCACCTACCCGCTCATCGATGCCAACGGCCGGCTCACCGGACTGGTGACCCTCAACCGCGTAAGAGACGTGCCACCCGGACTTCGTGCCACGACCCGCTTACGCGACATCGCCTGTCCACCGAGCGAGGTCCCCGCAGGGCGCCCCGAAGAGCCTCTCACCGACCTTTTGGAGCGGATGCAAGGCTGTCCCGATGGCCGAGCTGTCGTCGTCGACGATGTCGGCCGAGTGGTCGGAGTGCTGTCCGCGAGCGACGTGGCCCGTGCACTGGAGTTGGCCGACATGCGCTCCTTTGCTCCATACCGGGCACCATCGGGAGCTGACCTGACAGCGATGTGATCACGCACGGCTTCATCCGTCGCGGAATAGCGTCGCGTACCGTATCGCCATCTTGGAGGTGCAGCGAAGGGCGGATTGAAATGGCCGACGCAGTTCGAGCGGCAGTGCTGGTGGCTCCGGGTCGCTATGAAGTGCAGGAGTTCCCGCGGCCTGCCCTCCCCGACGGCGCGCTGCTGATGCAGGTCGAAATGTCTGGCATCTGCGGCACCGACAAGCACACGTTCCTGGGCGAAACCAAGCAGTACGCCGGGACGCCGGCCGAGACCGACACGCCCTTCCCGATCATCCAAGGCCATGAGAACGTCGGCCTGATCGCAGAGATCTCCCCCGCAGCCGCCGAGCGCATCGAGTTCTACGGTCGGCGGCTCGCCGTCGGTGATCGAATCGCCATGTGCCCCGACGTCGTCTGCGGGCGCTGTTACCCCTGCACGCACGTCATGGGCTACGTGTGGTGCGACAACTCGCAGTGTTACGGCAACTCCTTTACCAGCGCGGAGCCACCACACCTCCTGGGCGGCTGGGCGGAATACATGTACCTGCGGCCGGACACTTTCGTGTACAAGGTTCCAAGCGGGCTATCGCCGCGTGTGGCCGTCCTGGCGGAGCTGATGGCGTGCGCGGCGAGTCTGGACAAGGTGAAGGAGTTCTCCTCCTACGCGATGGAGGGCTTCAACTCCGGCGACACTGTGGTTGTCATCGGCTCCGGGCCGCTCGGCCTACTCCACATCGCCAAGGCCGACATGATGGGAGCTGGCCAGATCATCGCCACTGACCTGAGCCCTTACCGCCTGGCCTGGGCTCGGCGCTGCGGCGCCGACGAAGTCCTCGATGTGGCATCGACGACGCAGGAACAACGCCTGGCCCGAGTTCGTGAGCTGACGGCTGGACGAGGAGCCGATGTAGTGCTGCACATGGCGAACACACCGAGGTCCTTCATCGAAGGCATCGAGATGCTCAAGCGCGGCGGGATGATGCTCGAGATGGGCAACTTCGTCGACACCGGCGATGTCAGCATCAACGTGCACCGCCACATTTGCAGCAAGAACATCCGCCTCCTCGGCCTGACGAACCACCCCAGCACTGGATATGGGCCCGCGCTGCAGCTGCTGGAGCGCTTCGCCGACCGCTATCCCTTCGAGGAGATGGTCACCCACGAATTCGGGTTGGACCAGGTTGCGGCCGCAATGCGTACCAGCATGAGCCCGGAAAGCATGAAGGTGGCCGTCGTGCCCGGACTCGAGCGGGACACCTGACGCTGCCGTCGATTGGTCAGCCGTGACGGTCGGAGCTACGGATCAGGCGCCTAACTGACGTTGCGCTCCAGGGCACCCACTGCCAGATCGATGACAGCCTCCAGGGCGCCAGGCTCCTCAAACAAATGAGTAGCAGCTGGCACCACTTCAATATTCACCGGAGCTCGCATGAGTTCGGCAGCCCGCTCGTTGAGCTGGCGCACCTGCGGGTCTCGCTCGCCGACGATGAGGAGTGTCGGAGCCTGCACGCGAGCCAGAGCATCACCGGCCAAATCCGGCCGACCGCCGCGTGAGATAACCAAACGAACCCGCTCTGGCCGCTCGGCAGCGGTGATCAACGCCGCCGCGGCGCCGGTGCTCGCACCGAAAACTGCCAAGGGCAGCTGGGCTGTCTCGTTTTGCTGGGCCAGCCAATCCGCCGCCCCGGTCAACCTGTTCGCGAGCCTGGCAACATCGAAGCGCAGTTCGCGCGTACGCAGGTCGACCTGCTCCTCTTGAGGCGTCAGCAGGTCCAGCAGCAAAGTCGCCCAGCCGCTCTGCTGAAGGACGCCCGCCACGCTCCGATTCCGTGGACTATGACGGCTACTGCCACTTCCGTGGGCAAAAAGCACAACACCGCGGCGTTCTGTCGTCGGGATGGCAAAATCACCGTCGAGTAGCACGCCGGCGGTCGGTACTCGAACCACTCGTTCGACAACCTTGTCGCTGCTCATGTCCCCAGTCTGGTCCGTGCGCAAGCTCACGGGTTCGTATCGTGTTGCTCGCAGGGTAGAGAGACCGAAACCACACTGCGAGAGGAAGGTTTGCGATGACCACCGGAGTTCGCATCACGCAACCGCCTGGCCCGCTGGCCGTCTCCAGTACCAATCCTCGGTACTTCACTGCCGCGGCTGCTCCGGGGGAGGCGGTCTATCTCACCGGCTCGCACGTCAACAACAACCTCCATGACGGGCTGGGGATTGGCAGCGACTGTCCGGAAGACCCGGAGCGGTTCGACTTTGACGCGTACCTGGCGTTACTCACTGAGCGCGGTCACAACTTCATTCGCCTTTGGCGGTGGGAACAGTTCCGGGGCCAGCTTGCTCCGGCCAACGTGCACTTTTGCATGACGCCACAACCATGGCCGCGTACCGGACCAGGATCGGCCAAGGACGGGAAATCCAAGTTTGATCTGTCGGCCTTCGATCAGAGCTATTTCGATCGGATTCGGGAACGCGTGCTCGCCGCCGGACGCGCAGGGATTTATGCCTCCGTGATGCTGTTTGAAGGCTTCAGCCTCCACCTGACGACCGTTCCGGACAACATCGAGGGCCATCCGTTTCATGCCGCGAACAACGTCAACGACATCGCAATCACCTCGATCGTCGACTATCAGGTTCTCCCCCTCGATCCCAGTGTCGAGGCGCTCCAGCTGGCCTACGTCCGCAAGGTGATCGACACCGTTCATGATCTTCCCAATGTCGTGTACGAAGTTGCGAACGAGTCGTCCGGCCAGGCCGCAGATTCGGTCGTATTCCCCGACGGATCCTCGATTGAAACGCCGATCGGTGATTCCACGCAGTGGCAGTACTGGGTGATCAACACCGTGAAGGAATACGAACGGGAGATGGGATACGACCCACACCCCATCGGCATGACCTACCTCTATCCGGTGGCCGATCAGAGCAAGGCGAACGAGCCTTTGTGGAACAGCCCTGCTGATTGGATCTCGCCTGGATTCGACGACGCCTTGGGTGAGGGCCGCTGGTTCACCGACCCACCGCCGAATGACGGAAGCAAGGTCGTCCTCTTGGACACCGATCACTTCTCGCCGTTCTCGGGCGACGCCTTGTGGGTCTGGAAGGCGTTCCTTCGCGGCCACAATCCGATCTTGTATGACCTGGGCATTCTCGGCGGCGGCGTACCGGACGACCCATCCGAGGGGAACCCGTCCTTCGACTCACTGGAGCCAGCCCGGCACGCCATGGGAGACACGCGCGGATTGGCCGAGCAGATCAATCTGATCACGATGCAGCCCCGCACCGACTTGAGTTCGACCGGGTTCGCGCTGGCGGATCCGGGCACTGAGTACCTGATCT
>DATHIJ010000017.1:0-6918 GCA_035489975.1 Propionibacteriaceae bacterium
CCTCGCAGATCCTGGCCATCTGGTCGAGGTCGAAGTTGAGGCGTACATCGGAAGCTGAGACATCGATCTTCCACGATGGAAGACTGACTGCCGTGATCAAGCCATGCGTCTGGTAGTTCAGCGGGTGACTTCGGCACGAGTCGAAGTGGACGATCGCGTTGTGGGTGCAATTGATCGGCCCGGCCTGGTGATCTTGGTGGGAGTTACCCATGATGACCAGCCGGCAACTGCTGAACGGCTGGCCGAGAAGGTTTGGACGCTTCGCATCTTGCATGGCGAGCGATCGTGTCAGGAGGAAGATGCGCCGATCTTGGTGGTGAGCCAGTTCACGCTTTACGCCGACACCCGCAAGGGCCGCCGCCCTTCGTGGAGCGCGGCGGCACCGCGGGCGGCCAGTGAACCTCTGATCGAGGCTTTCGTCTCCTCGTTGCGGATCCGCGGTGCTGAGGTCGCTACTGGGGTCTTCGGCGCCAACATGCAGGTCGGTTTGACCAATGACGGGCCAGTAACACTCATCCTCGATTCAGCTGGTTAGCCGGGGCTTCCAAAGGCGACCTCGGAGATCAAGACGGCATCGCGACCCCTGGCCGTCGATCCCGGCTCGGCACTGGCCTCGATGGTGAGGCTGACCTGGTCGCCCGACTGGGGCAGGATGGTCAACTTCTGCACGGTTTCCACTCTGTCGCTCAGCGATTGTTGAAAGGAAGTGCCATTGGCAAAAGTCCAAGTCACCTGGGTGATCCGGCGATATTCGCGGTAGCGCTGCACCCCTGTTCCAGGGTCTACTTTGGCGTACCCATTCACCAGGCCGACTTGGGAGATTGTGGTTCCGGCCGGGAATCCGAAAGTGACGACCTGGCCAACGCCATTGCCGTTGCACCGCCACGCCGTGTTCATTGTCCCGTCCAACATCTGTTCGGGCACGTAGACGACTGGGTCACCAGCGCCATCGGTGGACTGTGGTGCCTGACAGCCGACTGTCACCTGGGTCGGCGTCAACGGTGCAACTTGACCCGAGTTCTGCGCGCCCGAGGGCTGGGCGCCGGACGGCTGCCCACCGGAGGGCTGGGCGCCGGAGGGCGCAGCCTCTGCCACGCTGGACGCCCCTGAGCCGGGGGCTGCTATTCGCCAGTCGGACCGCAGCAGTAATCCAAACCCGGCCACAGCGGCTGTCGTGAGACACAGCAAGAGCACGATCATGATGATCACAGGGTTGCGGCTTCGCGGCGGGGGCAGGGCCGCTGGGACCTGCTGGTAGGGATGCGAAGGATGCGAATCCAGCGGAAGCAGGAGTGTCCCGTGGTCGCCGCCGGTTACGCCGGACGCGGATGCGTCGTAGCGATAGAGCCAGGCAAAGTCATCTCCGGCACCCCGAGACGCCACAGGCGCCAGCTGGCGTGATTGTGGTCGCAGCGTGTCCGCGTCTTCCGACGCCGAACCGTACGCGGATTCGGTCGGGCTTGCGATGCTCCCAGGGCCAAATGAGCCCGTGGGACGCGAAGGTTCACCGCCTGACGGCTGAGACATAGACCCTCACCGTAATGCCAAGCCGACGGGCTCGAGACGTTTCGGTGAAGGTCCCAGCTCAGACCGCTTCGATGTCGACGTCGATTTCCTTGACGCTGCCGCGTGCGGCTACGACCTGGCTATCAACTGTCTTCGCGCCTGGCGCAAGAGTGCGTAGCGTCCAGTTGCCGTCAGCGGCGAAGAAGCGGAAGTGCCCCGTCGCAGATGTCGGGACCTCAGCGGTGAACTCGCCGCCAGAGTCCAGGAGCCGTACATACGCCCCGGCCACAGGATTCCCGCCCCGCAGCACGCGGCCCTGAATCACGGCTTCCTTCGTGACATCAACGCCGGCCAGACTGAGGCCACCCTTAGTTGCTGCGCACATGATGTTCTCCTTTGAGTTGACGCGGGAATCGCGTGATTGGTCAGGTCTGATATCAGGAATTGCCAGGTTCGTCGCCTACGGCCACCGGCACACCGACCAGCGAGCCGTACTCCGTCCAAGAACCGTCGTAGTTCTTGACGTTCTTCTGTCCGAGGATCTGGTGCAGAACGAACCAGGTGTGTGCGCTGCGTTCGCCGATCCGGCAGTAGGCAATGATGTCTTTGTCCCAGCTCAGACCCGCATCGCTGTAGATCACCTTGAGCTCGTCATCAGACCTGAATGTGCCATCATCATTGGCCGCCTTGCTCCACGGCACGTTGACGGCAGTAGGGATGTGGCCGCCGCGCTGGGCCTGCTCTTGCGGCAAGTGGGCTGGGGCAAGCAGACGGCCCGCATATTCGTCCGGGCTGCGAACATCGACCAGGCTCTTGGTCCCGATTGCGGCAACCACTTCGTCGCGGAAAGCCCGGATGCCGAGGTTTGGCTCTGTCGCTGTGTAGCTCGTGGCTGGTCGGGTGACGGTTTCGCTGCTCAGCTCACGCGCGTCCAGTTCCCACTTTTTGCGGCCGCCATCGAGCAACAGGACCTTGTCGTGCCCATACAGCTTGAAGTACCAGTACGCATACGCTGCGAACCAGTTGTTGTTACCGCCGTAGAGCACGACGGTGTCGTCGTTGCTGATGCCTCGCTCAGACAACAGCTTCTCGAACTGCTCCTTGTTGATGAAGTCACGGCGGACGGGATCCTGCAGATCCTTCTTCCAGTCCAGCTTGACCGCGCCGGGTATATGACCGCCGTCGTAAGCGGTGGTGTCTTCATCGACCTCGACAAGAACGACGTTCTCATCGGCGGCATGCTCGGCGACCCAGTCAGCGTCGACGAGTACTTCTTGCCTGCTCATGTTGTGTCTTCTCCTGGTGTTGGTGGCTGGACAGCCGAGGGTGGGTACGGATGGCCGTACGGGAGGCGGGACGAGGCGTCGAGATCAAGAGCCGTGAGGTCAGGCTCGAGACGCCGGAGCAGCCTCTACATTCGCCGAAGCTGACACAAAGACGAGCGCATCCGGCCGTGGTCTACAGCACGCCGGCGGGTGAGCGAGAGCGCCCACGCGTTCGTCGAGGTCACGTGGAGAACACTAGAGGTGGAGACTTGCCCATCCCAACAGTCGTCTCGAATCACGAGACAGCGTTTCAGAGTTTGAACAGATCGCCGTTAAGGAGCGGCCGCGGCAGTGTCTGTCATCCTTTCGTGATCGTGACCTTGACCACATTGTGGTTTGCAAACCAACTTATGAAGCCTGACTTCGCCCGATGGTCGATGAGTAAATTTCGCGCAATCACTGGAGCAGCCGAACTATTTAGTGTCGTGTCTCCTAAGTCTCTTCACGGTTCGCGCCGCCCAGGCACGCACCTCGCGGCGTTCTCCTCGGTCGGCATACGACCCGGTATTCCTCCCTCGTCGGCCTTGCGTGTCGACGCCGCGCGTCGCCTTGCGACGACAGGCACGCACTTGAACGACGCCAACCGCAAAGGAACTTAGGAGACACGACACTGGCTACCGCCGGCGAAAGGCGGCAAAATCTCCACTCGGACGGGCGCAGTGAGAGGTTGGTCTAGATCTGCCGGGTGAGCGGTCAGTCCGTCAATCAGCATCGAACTTGCCTTGATGACCCTGTCGAAGTGCGGATCAGACCGCCTATCGCAGGCGGATCGGACTGCTTCAGCAACGGTTCGGGCTTGGATCTCCTCCGCTGCGACGCCCGCGGCGGCCTTTGCCCCAGCCCAGTAATGAAGGGAGACGGGCACCGTTGCGTTAGGCTCAAGCATGCGTTCAGGCCATTTCTCGAGGCGGGCTGAAGGCTAGCGACGGCAATCCCCCTAGGTGAGGAGACCGATATGGCCACCTTGCTGCTGCTCACCAACGATATGCGTTCGTCCGCGGAAATCCTGCCCGCGTTGGAGCTGCTCCCGCACCACGTCAAAGTTGCCCAGGCGGAAGCCACCGCGCTGCTGGATGCGCCGGCCGCGGATGTGATCTTGCTCGATGCCCGGCGGGACCTGGTCGGTGCCCGCTCGCTCTGCCGGCTCATGGAGACCACCGGGAAGGAGGCGCCCCTCCTCGTGATCGCAAACGAGGGTGGGTTGCCCGCCCTGTCGGCCGACTGGGGTTTCGACGACTTGCTGCTCGCGACCGCTGGACCTGCAGAGGTCGACGTACGACTGAGGCTCGCCATGACACCCTCGGCCGCAGCCAATGCCGACCCTGTGATTCAGTCCGGCAATATTCTGATCGATGAGGCCGGTTACAGTGCCAAGCTCAACGGGGTCCAGCTGGATCTCACCTACACCGAATTCGAGTTGTTGAAGTACCTCGCGCAACACCCCGGGCGGGTGTTCAGCCGCCAGCAACTGCTGAGCGATGTCTGGGGATACGACTATTACGGCGGCACGCGCACTGTCGACGTCCACGTGCGACGGCTACGCGCCAAGCTCGGCCCCGAGTACGAGTCGGTGATTGGCACTGTTCGCAACGTGGGATATCGCTTCGTGACGCCTGCGGAGGAATCAGCGCGCCTTACCGGTTAATGCAATATTCCGAGCTGCGAGCGTCGGCATCGCGCGCCGCCGCACGGAGGAGGAGTGAGCGGAGGCGTTCTTTCCTCTGCGAGCAACGACGGCGGCGGTTTCTGCGCGCGATGCGCGAGGAGTTCCAAAAAGGCGGCATCAATCGTTGCGGTACCGGGACCGCCGGCTGAGACGCCGGATGTGTGCCGGGAGCGTACCCGGGGGGCCGCTGGGACGCAGGAATTGCACGCCGGCGAGTACTTGGGCAGCGAGTACAAAGAGCAGGGTGATCGCCAAGAGAACAGCTGACGCAGACGACCAGCCAGCTGCGGCGCTGCCCCCCATACAGGTAAAGAGTGCGCCCAGCGCAACCGCGTACGACGTCAGGTGGGCGATCCAGGAGAGCTGCTTCTCGCCCTGCAGATCCTGGACACGCTTTCCGAGCCAGGAGGCCATGGCGCGCCGCCAAACGGCAACTTGGATGACACAGATGACCAGCATGAGCGCCGCCGAGACGAGTGCTCCAACTGCCCAGCCGAGTCCGGGGCCGGCACCGGCGAACCTCGGGAACACAACGACGGCAGCAGTGCCAGCGATGACTGCAACCACACCACATGCTGTCCCGATCTGAGTCAGTCGCAGCTGCGGCGCCATGCGAGCCGCAATGGCCGGTTGCGCAGTGGCCCCGTACGCAGCGACCTGCCTCGACATGCCCTCGTCCTGGCTCATGCTCGCAGCATAGGACCGTGGGGGAACGCATCAGCTGCGAGCGTCGGGAATCGCGCGCCCGCCGTGCTGAGGAGGAGCGAGCGGAGGCGTTCTTTCCTCTGCGAGCGACGACGAAGTAGGTGGATCTCAAGCGCGCGATGCGCGAGCAGCTCCAAAACAAGGGGCTAGCGTGGGCGTATGTCGGAGCTGCTGACCATCGCAAAGGAAGCCGAGCTCAGCGAACCTGAGGTCGACGGCGTGTTGCGGTTGGTGGCCGACGCCGAGACGGTCGACGAGGTGCGGACTCTCAATGAGGCAGCGCTGCTGCGGCTGCGGCGGCCACATCCCACCACCCAACATCTTCTGGTCAGCGAGGGCGCGAATCTGGTGGCCTACGCCCAGCTGGAATCAGGGAGCGAGTGGAGCGCAGGCCAGCTCCTGGTTGCTCCGGAACATCGGCGGCAGGGCATCGGCACTCTGCTGCTGGAGCGGCTGCTCATGGAGTCGAGTCGTCCGTTGCGCGTGTGGGCAATGGGTGACGTTCCTGCCGCACGGGCCCTCGCCAAAACGACCGGGATGACCCGCCAGCGCGAGTTGCTGATCATGGAACGCGGGCTCGATGCGGAGTTGCCGGAGCCCGTGGCCCCGGCCGGCGTAGAGATCCGGACTTTCGTACCCGGTCAGGATGAGCAGGAGTGGTTGCGGGTCAATGCCGCCGCATTCGCACATCATCCCGAGCAGGCGCTGATCGACCGAGACGACCTGGCGGACCGCATGACTGAGCCATGGTTTGACCCAGCAGGTTTCTTCGTCGCAACCATCGAAGGCACCATGTTTGGATTCCACTGGACCAAGCAGCACCAAGATCAGCTGGGCGAGGTCTACGTGCTCGGCGTCGCCCCGTCGGCGGCCGGGCGAGGTGTCGGCAAGGCACTGCTGCTGACCGGGCTGCGTTTCCTGCAGCAGCTCGGAAACACCCGCGTGCAGCTGTATGTGGAGTCAGATCACCGGGCTGCAATCAAGCTATATCTGAACTATGGATTCGCCACAGTTAACCGTGATGTGATGTACGCGCAGGCTTGAGTTTTCCTCCGGTCCGCCCGGAGACGATAGAGATCACGTAAGGCAGGAGAAAGATATGGAAGCAGTCGAGATGTCAACCGTCATGGAGGACTTGCTTCCCGTCCCAGCACCGGAGCTGCCATCTGATCGCTTCCTGGACCGGGAACTGTCCTGGCTCGCATTCAACAACCGAGTCCTCGATCTGGCTAAGGACGCCAAGCGGGTGCCGCTGTTGGAGCGAGCCAAATTCCTGGCGATCTTCTCATCGAACTTGGACGAGTTCTATATGGTCCGAGTCGCCGGGCTGAAGCGCCGCATCGCCGCAGGCGTCGCGGTCCCGACCGTGAGCGGGATGATGCCCCGGGAGGTCCACCTGGCAATCCTCAACCGAACCAGGGAGTTGGTGGGTGAGCAGGCGCAGGTGTTCCATGACGACGTCCGGCCCGGGCTGGCCAAAGAGGGCATCGAGATCCTTCGCTGGGATGAGCTGACCGGCACCGAGAAGGACCGGATGGCTGAGCCATGGTTTGACCCAGCAGGTTTCATCGTCGCAACCATCGAAGACACCATGTTTGGATTCCATTGGACCAAGCAGCACCAAGATCAGCTGGGCGAGGTCTACGTGCTCGGCGTCGCCCCGTCGGCGGCTGGGCGAGGTCTCGGCAAGGCACTGCTGCTGACCGGGCTGCGTTT
>DATHIJ010000018.1:0-6184 GCA_035489975.1 Propionibacteriaceae bacterium
CGAACCGGCGGAGCGGTTCTTCGGCTACGGCCGCCCGATCCTGGCACCGGCCGACGGCACCGTTGTCGAGGTGCACGACGGCGAGATCGATCACGTGGGGCGGAGGTCACAGCTGACCTTGGTGCCATATGCGTTGGGCCAGCTGGTGCGGCTGCGGCAAGGTGTGGGCGCGTCGCCGGCAACTATCTGATCATCGCGCAGCGTGACAAGGACGTATTCGTTGCTCTGGTGCATCTGCGGCCGGCTCCATTCGCGTCGCCAGCGGCGAGGAGGTGACCACAGGGCAGCCGGTCGCCAACTATGGCAGCTCTGGCAACTCGACGCAGCCGCACGTGCAGATGGAAGTCATGGACAGACCTGTCGATCGCCCGCGGCGTCCCAATGGCGTTTCGACGCTTCCGCGAATGGCCTCGAGGCGCGAAGCATCCCCAGATCAGGGAGCTCGGCCTTCCGGGCGAGGGTGCGGTCGTCGAACCGTTGCAACTACTGGCGGCGGACGCCGTGGCCACATCAGAAGCGCTCTGAGGGTCTACCGCGAGCGGACCCACAAACGGTCGTTCCTGCACGCGTCCGTCTGACAGCTCGGGTGCGGGAAAAGTTGGTGACAACCGCTCCGGTGAGGGTGACCGGCTGGTTCAACCGGGCCCGGATGCGTGACCGCGCGCCGTCCGTACCTGCTGATGCCGCTGGCTTGAATGTGGGCCCGGTTGGCCGATGAGAAATGTCGCCATGCCGGGTCCGCATCAAGGTGAAACCAGTTTGGATCCAGGCCACAGGAGGTCGAAGTGTCTGTATCAGTGCTCTACATGTCGATGTCACTCGACGGGTACATCGCGGGTCCGAACGACGCACCGGGCAACCCCGGCGGCGATGGCTTCGACCGGCTGCATGAGTGGATCACCACTCCGGATGGGGAGTACGGCCGGCCGTCCGGGCCGGCCGGGGAGTTGTTCGACGAGATGAACACGTACGGCGCGGTGTTGGCGGGTCGGCGTACCGCGGAGCAGATCGATCACTGGGGCGGTGATCGTGACGGTGTCCCGATCTTCGTGGTCAGCCATCGGCCGCCCGGTCCCTCGGTGGCGGACTATCCGTTGGTGAGGTATGTGACCGATGGGATCGCCAGCGCGATGGCACAGGCCAAGGCTGCCGCCGGGGACCGGTACGTGTTGGTGCATGGCGCGTACACGGCGCAACGGGCGCTCGAGGCCGGTGTGTTGGACGAGCTGGTAATTCATCAGATCCCGGTGCTGTTCGGCGGTGGCCGTCGGCAGTTCGAGGTGTTGCCATCGCGCATGGAGCTGGAGATCGTTCGGGTGATCGACACGCGGGAGGCCACACACCTGCGCTACCGCGTCCGTCGCTGAGCCGGGTCGACGGCGTTGGCCGGGATGGCGCGGCCGAGCGCTTGGCACAGGGCGACTTGAACGTTGGTTCCTGTGGCGCGTCGGCCCGATCGACGAATATCAACAGCTTGAGACCGATCAGTCTCAGACAATCCTGGACCGCTTGGAACTGCCCTCTCGTCTTTAGCCGACCGTCTAGCGGAACGCTTCTCAAAGCGGAGCGCTGTAAGGCGAACGGCGAGCCATCATTGCGCCGGTGAGCGCCGGAGTAACGCGAAGGAGCAGCCCTCCTGGGTGCATTTTGCCGGACGTCAGCGTCCCGCCAAGGATGCAGACTGGTAGGCATTCTCGAGCGCGGTGAGAAGTTCGCGTGTCACCTGATTGGTTGTAGTTCCCTGCCCGATCGGCTTGCCGATCAGGCGCTCAGTTGGGGCGATCGATTGTGGCGCTCTCCGCTCGAAGACGCTTCGCCAGAACGAAATCGCCGGCTTGCCGCCGTTATAGCGCCAAAACGTGACCAGACCCACGTTCTCGTCCTTGAGGCGGGGGAGAAGGGAGACGTCACCGGCCAGGCCGAAGTAGGTTGCGGCTGTGATGTTGTGGTTGGTTGACGCCAGTTCTTGGGTCCAATCCGCCATTAGGGTGAGGGTCGGCCGGTACTGCTCCGGTGTGTCGCTAAGGAGATCGCGGAACGGCTGCACACCCGGCTCGAGATGCCCGGAGGTAGTCCGGCGTGCTGGTCGCGTGGAACTAGCGATCACCGCATCGACACGTCGCTCCGGATCGAGGCGCTGCGGTACCGCGATCCGATGATCGCCAATCTTGTAGGAGTTGACGGCGATGAGGTCGAACGACATGCCACTCGTGACGGCTTCGAGGAACCCCATTAAGTTGATCAATTCTGGTGGGGCTTCATCCAAGACAATCACGGCACGGAAGGAACCAGCGCCCAAGTGCGCTTCGAGCGATCCATCGAACTCCGATTGACTCAGTTCCGCGTCCTGCGTGGACTCACGTACGCGGTCGAATAGCGACTGCCCGGCAAGGTGCTTGCTGAGGATGGTCTCCTCGAACTCAAATCGGCTCAGCCCGTGGATGGACGCGGCGTAAGAGAGTGTCTGCGCAATCACGGCCCTTCGAGATTCGGCATTGTTCTTC
Organism: Propionibacteriaceae bacterium; assembly: GCA_035489975.1. Classification (GTDB taxonomy): domain Bacteria; phylum Actinomycetota; class Actinomycetes; order Propionibacteriales; family Propionibacteriaceae; genus Microlunatus. Next base: position 2,505 of record DATHIJ010000018.1, read on the forward strand.
AGTTTCACCTCGATAATGACGGGGCGCCCGTCGGGCTCAACCGCGATCACGTCGGCGTAGCCGCTGGTAGGCAGGGCAACCTCGCGGCCAATCACCGTCAGGTGTGGAGCACCGCTCAATGGCAGCAGGTCCGGAGTGTTCATCACAATGTCATGCAAGGCCTGCTCGTTCTCATAGCGGGCTGTCTGCTGCAGAGACCAGGCCCCGTTCGCTTGCTCCATCCAAATGGCCGTCACTCAATGATGATGACCGATGTGCAGGTTAGCTGGACGGATGCCAGGGGTTAGCCAGACTGATCTCCCAGTGTGCAGAACGAATGCGTAGCGGCGTTGACCGTCGGCGTCTCATAAAGCGACCGCTGAGCGACACGTCGCGAGTGCCGTTTGTGGAACGGGTTTAGCACCCGAGTCTTGGGCCGAGTTAAATAGGTGCGGGCAGGGGCGCATCGCAGCCGCTGAGGCATAGACAGGTTGGTTCCCCAGGCGGCAAAATAGCCAGTCACCATCTAGACGATGTGCACGGCGCGGCGGGGAATCGTCCTAGTGAGAGGACCAAAGCCCGCGACGGACGAGGTGCCAAGTTTCTGCTCGACGTAGTTAGAGCATCGACACACCACGTCAGCCCTTAAGAAATAGCCGCAGCGCATCCACGGCCCGTCACGCACCGACCTATCGTCGAAATGCCGTCTCGACTCAGCAGAGTAGTACAGAAGGGATTCTCAGATGACGTGGTTGCCCCCATCCTCGGTTCCAGAAGCTCCTACAACTTTTCCTGAACCGAGAGCTGATCCGACCGGAGATTCGCTTCGTACCTCCGGTTCCATTCAAGGGAACATCATCGCTGGCTTCAGCAAGGACTTCCAGTCACTCCTCTTCCTCCAGGTGCAAGATCGGGCGGGTGGTCTGGATTGGCTGGCGGAACTCAGGCCACGCGTTGCCACTACTACCCAGGTGGCTACTTTTAATAAGCAGTTCTCAGAGATGCTGAGGACCAGTGGGAGCGATCCCCAACATCTAGCCGGGGTTTGGGTCAATGTCAGTTTCACCGCTGAAGGCTTGGAACTCTTGGCACCGCGCCTCCGAGCCAGTCTTGAAGTTGAGGGCATTGATGACGGGGTGCAACTTTTCACTTCCGGGGCTCGAGCGCAGGCGGAGCAGCTTGGTGACATTGGAAGGTCCTCTCCCGATCACTGGGTATTCGGCCGGGACGGTCAGCACATTCACCTGGTCGTTACGGTTGCCGCAGATCGCTCTGAGGACCTAGCTGTCGAGGTGCACCGGCAGCGCGAGCTCGCGGCCCGGCACAACCTCCTGATGGTCTTCGAGCAGCCTGGCGCTACCCTCCCCGGCCCGCACAAGGGGCAAGAGCACTTTGGCTTCAAAGATGGAATATCTCAGCCCGGTGTTCGCGGCTATGATCCGGAATCGCAAGATCACCCGGGAGAGGTCGAGGGCAAGCCGGGTACCGACTTGATCGCTGCGGGGGAGTTCCTGCTGGGCTACCCGCGACACAACGGCGGGAAGCGAAACATACCGGAGTGGCTGTTTGACGGTAGCTTCCTAGTCGTCCGCCGGCTGGCCCAAGACGTGCCTGCCTGGTGGGCACAGGTTGAACACGCCTACCTGCAGCTTCCAGAAGCCGTGCGCGGGGAGTTGAGCGCAGACGCCTTCGCGGCTCGATTTGTTGGGCGGTGGCGCAGTGGCACACCCGTCGACAAGGCCCCTCGGACGGACGTCCGAGGCGGCCGGAGACGCTCGGAGGACAACGACTTCGACTTCGAGACCGACCCGAGTGGTGATCGCTGTCCCCGCTTCGCCCACATTCGCAACGTCTATCCCCGCAGCACCTCACCTTTTGGTGTGGAGGGGTCAAATCTGCGCAGAATACTGCGGCGAGGCATTCCCTTTGGACCCACTTTTGACCCCACCGCCGGGCGAGGTCACGGTATCGATAGTGAACGCGGTCTAGTCTTTGCCTGTTACCAATCGAGTCTGTCGGATCAGTTCCAATTCCTGCAGCAATCCTGTGTCAACAACACCGACTTCCCTGACTCGGATGATGGGCCGGATCCAGTGATTGGAGTTGACGGACCCGTCACATTGCACCTAGGTGGCGACACGACCCCGGTGCCATCCCTGCAACGGTGCGTCCAAACGCAAGGCAGCGTGTACGCGCTGACACCCTCGATGGAAACACTCCAGACAATCATCGATGCCGAATGAGTGACCAACCGGGATAGCACCGATGACCTCGCCTAATCGTCGCCGCACCTATTATTGCAATTGAGATTGAACGACTTGGAGGGCTAACTCCAAGCTCTCCCCTTCTTCATAGGCTTCGATTCCTATTGGGGCAGGGCCGTTATCTACCTGCAAGCCAACAGGTGCGGCAGGGGGGCTAAAAGCGCCGGAACTCGCTAATGCGCGCAAGTTGGTCCCAGCTGGCTGAGCGCGGTGTCAGTGGCCACCGCCTTCGTGCCGTTGCTCGTCACCACGCCGTCCCGCCCGTCCGGTGCTGCCTGTTCGTCGATGCCGCGCTTCCCGCTCGAGCCCGCCACACGCCAGCCGCGCCGACCGAGCTGCTGGACTTCCTGCGCGGCAAGATGACCGATGGGCGGCTCCCGCCATGGACCGCGTGGTGGGACGAGGACGTCGCGCCACTGTTCCCCGACGCCGCGACGCGGGCGGCGGTGACTGCGGAAGAACTGCGGTTGCCGTTCGCGTACTACGAACAGTCAGTCCCCGTTCCCGCCGGTTGGGACGACGACGTGGCCTGCGACAACTTGCTTTTCGGTCCGCCATACGAAGGTATGGCGGCCGACGCTCGCAGCCGAGGTTGGCTTGTCGAGGAGCTTGCCGGACAGCTCCTTCACCAGCTCGTCGACCCAGAGGCCACCGCTGACCGGCTGATCACAATGGCGGACAACCTTGCCCTGCGCGATACGTGACGGCCTGTCTCAGTAGCCGACCCCTCAACGGGCGAGGCAATCCCCTGGAACCGTAGAGACCTGACTTAGTGGGATTTGATCTTGTGACGGACATGCTCCTGGCCGCTGCCGCTGGGGCTGCCGCGCGCAGCCGGGCCAAGGCTGGCCGTAGGCCACCCGGAAGCAGGGTGCGTCGTTATGGGGAGATCTTCCTCATGCTTGTCGCGTACATCGCGCCTGCGCGGCGTATGGACCCGCAGGCTGCGCTGTGCGGGCTGTGGGGCGCTGGATGATCCTCCCGCCAACGGCTTGATCCGGTGGTTGCCGCCATGGGCGTGCCAGCTCCCAGGATGCTCGCTCAGCTCACTCGCTTGCCCTCCACCAGGAGAGGCTCGGCGAGCCTCAGCGGTTGCGAGCCGTCTTCGCTGAGGATCGGCTCGGCCGAATATTGCGCCACGTAGACGCGACGCACGCGGTCGGTCGTGTTGGGGCCGCTGCGGTGGAAGAGCGTCGACGAGAAGCACACGATGCTCCCCGCTGGCACGATCACCGGGTCGCCCGGGTCGTTCCCGAAGTAGCCGACCAGGTCGTTGCTCTCCTCTTCGCGCTCGTGCTTGACGAAGTCTCGCGTTCCGGCGCGCGAGTAGGGCAGCACATAAACGGTGCCGTTGGCTCCGGTCATGTCGTCGAGCGCGATCCAGCACGTGAGGTAGGGCCGGTGCGGGTAGGCGATGAAGCCCGAGTCCTGGTGCCA
>DATHIJ010000019.1:0-5592 GCA_035489975.1 Propionibacteriaceae bacterium
AACGAGTACTTGATCGACAGCGACACCGTGGGCCGCGGCGATGGCCTTTGTGGCTGCATCGGTGTTCGGGTAGGCCGCGAGGTCCTCTGTGGTGCTCTTGATGATCGTGCTGAGCCAGTCCGGGGGAGCTGGTAGTCGGACGTTGACCGCCAAGTCCACCAGGCCCTCGGCAACGTCGGAGTCTCCGTGATGGTAAAGATCATGAAGTGGCTGCAGCGCTTCAACAAGCTCAGGGCGCATCCTTACCGCGTGATCATGGACACTATCGGCGAACCGCTGCGCCAGTTCGGGATATCCGGCCCAATGCAGGTGTAGATAGCTAGCGTGTACGGTCTTCCGGCCCATTTCGGCAGGGTCCAGGGAGAACCCGGTCGGCTCACCATTCACGAACCAGGCGGCGGCATGACCCCGGCGCGGCTCCATCGTGGTGCGATGAAATTCGTGACCAGTCACCGAAACCCCGGCCGGCGCCAGCAGTTGATCATGATCGGCGACCATGGTGCGGTAGCGCAGCGTCAGTCGCTTGGTCATGATCGCATCGGCCTCGAGGGCGCCAACCATCGGCAGTCCGTCGACGCTGCGGCACAGGTAGAGCAATCCGGCGCACTCGGCGACTGTCGGCGTACCAGCGTCGATTGCTGCCCGGATCTCGGTTCGCAGCGCGTCGTTCGCCGCAAGCTCAGCTGCATGCACCTCAGGAAAGCCGCCCCCCAAGTAGAGCCCAGCCGTCCCCTCGGGAAGCTGTCCATCCGAGGTCGGGTCGAAAACCACGGGCTCACACCCAGCAGCGCGCAGCAGCTCGTCGGTCTCGGCGTAGCGGAAGGTAAAGGCTCGGCCACCCGCGACAGCCACCACTGGCCGGGCATCCGACGGCGGCTGTACGTGGTCGGCGGGTGACCAGGGCGCCGCATTCAGCGGCGGCGCCGACTGTGCCACTGAGATGATCGAGCTGAGTGACACGTGATCACTCATCCGCTGGGCGAGCTGGGCCACCGCCTCCGCAGCCTCCTGACGTTCTGCGGCCGGCACCAGGCCGAGGTGCCGCGAGGGAATCTCGATGCCGGCGTCCCGCGGCAGCACGCCAAGCACGTCAAGGCCGATCGCCTCGATCGACGCAACGACTTCCCGCGCGTGTCGCTCCGATCCGGATTTGTTGATGATCACGCCGGCCAGCCGAACGGCCGGATCGAAAGTATTGAGTCCATGGGCGATTGCGGCCGCGGTTCGTGAGGTGTGAGAGATGTCAATGACCATGATCACCGGAGCCTGGACCAGACTGGCGACATGCGCGGTGGAGGCGAAGCCCTCTCCACCGATCTGCCCATCGAAGAGGCCCATGACACCTTCGATCACCGCAACATCTGCGGGTTCGGGCGTCCGCGCGCCGTGCAGCAGCAGGGGCGCTATCAGCTGCTCGCCACAGAGATAGGGATCGAGGTTACGTCCCAGCCGACCAGTGGCCAACGTGTGGTAGCCAGGATCGATGTAGTCCGGCCCGATCTTGAAGCCCGCGACTTTCAAGCCGGTTGCCGTGAGCGCCCCCATCAGTCCGGTGGCAACTGTTGTCTTGCCGTGACCCGAGCCGGGAGCGGCGATCACCAGACGGGGGAGCCCGGGGGTGGAGCCTGCTAAGCTCGAATCGATCACCACTCGATTCCTCGCTGACCTTTCTGGCCATCGTCGAAGGGGTGTTTGATCTTGGTCATTTCAGTGACCAGCTGGGCCGCCCCGACCAGTTTGGGGTCGGCTCGGCGACCTGTGATGATCACGTGCTGGTAGCCCGATCTTGTCGTGAGGGTGTCGATCACATCGTCGACATCGACCCAACCCCAGTTGATCGGGTAGGTGAACTCGTCCAGCACGTACAAGGTGTGCTGCTGCTCCGCCAGCCGCCGCTTGATCTCTTGCCAGCCTTCTGCGGCAGCCGCGGCATGATCATCACCGGATCCGGCCTTGCGGCTCCAGGACCAGCCCGAACCCATCTTGTGCCACTCGATCGATCCGCCGCTGCCGGTTGCCGTGTGCAGTTCACCCAGCGTCTCGAAGGCGGCCTGCTCGCCGATGCGCCATCGGGCCGACTTGACGAACTGGAAGATGCCCACCGACCAGCCTTGGTTCCAGCCGCGCAGGGCCAGCCCGAACGCTGCTGTTGACTTGCCTTTGCCGTCGCCGGTGTGCACGATCAACAACGGTCGCTGCCGGCGTTGCCGGGTGGTCAGCCCGTCGGTGGGAATGAGCTCTGGAGTTCCTGCTGGCATCAGGCCGCCCGACCTTGGCGTACGGCGTGGACCAGTTGATCAGCGCCCACCTCGCCCACTGTCACATATTGAGCACCGAGGTGGATGCTCAATGTCTGCGCGAGGCCCAAGGACATCCGCCCGGACTCGCAGTCGATCAGCAATGAAGCCACGCCTGCGCGGCGCAGCCGATCAGCCATCAGCCGCGACCGGGCCACCGCGTTCGGACCGTACGTGGCCCGGCCGTCGGTGACGAGTACCAGCAGCGGGCGACGGCGCGGATCGCGGATCCGCTCCAGCCGCAGCGTTTCAGCGGCGCACAGCAGGCCTTCGGCAAGGGGAGTCCGGCCACCACTGGGCAGATCGTGCAACCGGCGGGCCGCTGTGTCGATCGACGACGTCGGGGGCAGCGCAAGCGTCGCCTCTGCTCCCCGGAAAGTGATCAAGCCGACCTTGTCCCTGCGCTGGTATGCATCCAGCAGAAGGGAAAGGGCGGCGGCTTTCACTGCGTTCATCCGGCGCCTTGCCGCCATCGAGCCGGATGCATCGACCACGAGCAGCACAAGGTTGGACTCGCGTCCTTCGGTGACGGCGAGGCGCAGATCCGGGGAGGCCAGCCGGAGCGGCTCGTCTGGGGAACGGCCGCGTGCAAGCTGTCGTGGCGCAGCGGCGCGGATGGTCCCGGTGAGGTGTAGCCGTCCGCTGGCGCGATGCGCGGGGAGGGCACCGACCGTACGCCCAGTCGCGGTGAGCGCGCGGCTGCGACGGCCCGCCTCCCCGACTCCAACTCCGGGTGCGATGAACAACCGGGTGCGGTATGTGTCACCAGGGGAGATGATCCGGTCGGTCGGCCCTGAGCTTGCCGAAGGGTCGTCGGCATGCTGGAGGTCCTTGTGCGCTGAGCCTGTCGAAGCGCCTTCCGCGACAGGGTCAGGCCGCATTTCCTTGTGCCCATTGACGTGTTGCGCGGCGTCGTTCTGCCCGGAGCTGGTCGAAGGGCGGTTTGGAGGGCTGCCGTTCGGTGGGGGCGGATCCGGATCTGGCTCGGCATCAAGAAGTTGATCAAGGAGATCCTCATCCAGGCCGGGAGCATCGAATGGATTGCGACGCCGCCGATGCGGCAGCGCGAGCCGGGCCGCCGTGCGGATGTCAGGTTTGGTGATCTCGCTGCGGCCGTGCCATGAGGCATGGGCAGCCGCCGCTCGTGCGGTCACGATGTCTGCCCGCATGCCGTCGACCTCGAACGCGCCACACACCCTCGCGATAGTCGCCAGTTGCCGATCGCCCAGGCGTACCGAGGGCAGCAGCGTCTGCGCCCGGGCAATCCTGGCGCGCAGCTGCTGTTCGTCGGCTGCGTAGGTGGCAACGAAATACGCCGGGTCGCGGTCGAAGGCCATCCGCCGGCGGACAACCTCGGCTCGTAGCTCTGGATCCCGCGGCGCTGCGATCTCGACTGTCAACCCGAAGCGGTCGAGGAGCTGCGGTCGGAGTTCCCCTTCTTCAGGGTTCATAGTTCCGATCAAGATCAACCGGGCGGCGTGCGCAACCGACACCCCGTCCCGCTCGACAGTCGAGCGACCCATCGCTGCCGCGTCCAACAGCAGGTCCACTAAATGATCATGAAGCAGGTTCACCTCGTCCACGTAGAGGATCCCGCGGTGTGCGGCGGCCAACAATCCGGGCTCGTAGACCACCGCGCCGACACCTAAGGCTTGCCGCAGATCGAGGGAGCCGATCACGCGATCTTCGGTAGCTCCCACTGGTAGCTCGACGAGCCGGGCGGGTCGCGACTTGGACACTGGATGATCATGAGGACCGTCCGGGCAGGTCGGATCTGGGTCCAGCGGGTTGCAGCTGAAGCGGCAGCCCTCGACTACAGCGATGCCGGGCAGCACTTGGGCCAGAGCGCGCACCATGGTCGTTTTGGCTGTGCCTTTCTCGCCACGTACCAGCACGCCGCCCACGTCCGGGGAAACGGTGGTCAAGATCAAGGCGAGTGCCATGTCTTCGGAACCGACGACTGCGGAGAACGGAAACGTCCGCACCTCACACCCTTCCTGCGGGTATCCACGCCCGCGGCATGTCTGGGTCGGGCCGGCGTACGCGGGACGCGACGACGACCGGCGGGGCAGACGTCCTGACTTCCCGTTCTTGCTAATGATGCTGAGATGCCCGGGTCACAGTGGCGGGACCGCTCCGGACTTGCACCGGATTCCTCTGCCGTCGCCGCCTCGATGATGTCATATCCGGGTAGATCGCGAGCCGTCTGTTCCGCGGGACCGATCCGTGAGCGGTCAGTGAGGACCCAACCGCTCGCCCCGGGTCAGGTCCTCTCGCTCACCCGAGTTAGCAGTGAAGCCACGGCGCGCGTCGCCGCCAGCAATCCCGCCACAACTCGCCCTGGGCGAGCCAAGCCTCTTCTGAGAGCCGTCTGCCGTCGACTGGCGCGAGCAAGGCAAGGTGTCAACGCAGGTCGCGGAAGAAGGCGCGAAGGTCCTCGACCAGCAGGGCTGGCTCTTCCATCGCAGGGAAATGTCCGCCCTCAGTGTGCTCGCTCCAGTAAGCCATCTGCTGCTCCGGGTCCATAAAGCGCCGCATGATGGGTTCGGTGTTGAACACCACCCAGCCGCTCGGTACCCCTGACGGCGCAATCCAGTCGAGGTCGGAGTGCTCTGCCTCGGACAGGAAGCGGGCCGCACTTGCGCCGCTTCGGGTAAACCAATAGAGGCTGACGTTGGTCAACAGCTGATCCCGATCCACTGCCTCGTCCGGGGTCTTCGACGCTGGGTTGGTCCAGGTCTGGAACTTCTCGACAATCCAGGCAAGCTGCCCAACCGGAGAGTCAGTCAGTGCTGCCGCGATCGTTTCGGGCCGGTGGCCCTGCAAGTCGAGGTAGCCGCGCTCGGCGCGCCAGGCCGTACGTTCCTGCTCGACTCGGGCTCGCTCCTCCTCGGTGAGATGGTCTGGAATAGGGAACTGCTCCCCTGCCAGGCCCAGCGAACCAGGATCAGTGACGACGAGTGTGCCAACCACATGCGCGGCGTCCGTGGCACCAAGCCGACCGCTCACGCCGGCGCCAATGTCCCCACCATGGGTGCCATATCGCGAATAGCCCAGCCGTGCCATCAGCTCCGCGAACGCCGCCGTGGTCCGCCCGAGCTCCCACCCCGCCTGCCGCACCGGGGTGGAAAACCCGAAGCCGGGCAGAGACGGGATCACGATGTCGAAGGCGTCCTCGGTACTGCCCCCATGAGACCGGGGATCACTAAGCGGGCCGATCAGGTCAGAGAACTCGACAACCGACGACGGATAGCCGTGAGTGATCAACAGTGGTAGCGCTTCCAGTTCGGGAGAG
>DATHIJ010000020.1:0-2945 GCA_035489975.1 Propionibacteriaceae bacterium
TCACCATTGGAAGCGTCGTCCCCCGCGAGCGTCGCTGTGGACATGCTCTGGACCTGCAGTTGAGACCCTTCGTGCGACCGCTTTGACACATGTTATCGCACAGCGGACAACCTGTACACTTGGCGAGATTAGAGCAACTCCCGGGCAGCGATCAACGTAGACATCCCTCTTGCGACGGACACTAGTCGGTCGGAGCAGACAACTCATCAGCACAAGCGAGCAGGTCGGCGGAGAGCTCGGCTCGGCGGTCACGTAGATCCTCAGCCAACCCGGCAAGAGACAACGCACCGAGAAACAGCCCGTCTCGATTAATCAAGGGAGCACCGAGCGCGCCTATCCCGAGCGTGACATCTTCATCGGACACGCTGTATCCGCGACTCGTGATTGCCTCGACGTCGGCGCGTAGCTCCCGAGCAGTGGAGAGAGTGTGGTCGGTCAGCGCGGGAAACGGTGCGGCACGGAGGTAATCCTCTAGCGGCTCCGGGCGGTAGGCGAGGGTGACACGTCCTGCTGCGCCGGCGTACAGCGGCAAGGTCCGACCGGGCTTGAGCGCGAGCACACTTAGGAGGCGACCAGGCGACCAGTCGATGCAGATGACCCGATCAGCCTGCGGAACGCTGAGATAAATCGTCTGTCCAGTCCCGTTGGCCAACCCGTCCAAAAGCGGCCGTGCATGAGACCACTCCCGTATGCCCGAGCGGGCAGCGTCACTGAGCTTGAGCCATCGCAGGCTCAGCCGCAGCCTTCCATCAGATGCGGACTCGACCAGCCGAGTCTGTGTCAAGGCGTCGGCTAGTCGGTAGACACTAGGTCGGGGCATGCCAATCTCTTCGGCCACCTCGGCAGCAGACAGCGGTCCTCGCTCGGCGAGCAGCTGGATAAGACTGGATGACCGCTGCAAGATGCCCATCGCCCGGCCCTCGGACGCCATCAGGACACCTCCAAGCCCAGTGCAGCGCTCGCCTTGCCAGCTGAATGGCGAAGGAGCGCGATGGTGTCGTCCACGCCCGCAGGGTTCAGCACCTGGCCACGCAGCCCGCCCAGCGACAGCGCGCCTTGGACCTCGCCGCGATGGTTGAATACCGGCGCTCCCAGCGCAGCAATACCGGGCGTCACGTCGCCATCGGACACCGAGTAGCCGGCCGCCCTTGTGCGGGCGATGTCGGCAATGATGTCCTTGTCGCCTGGTCGGGGGGGGTCGTCGCGCAGTTGCTGGCTGGTGTCGTTCAAGATCGCGCTCTGTTCGGCGACGGGTAAGAATGCCAACAAGGCCCGGGGCGCCGCGCCGGCGTAAAGCGGCAACGAACCGCCCAGCAGCATGGCCAGAGACTGGACCGCATAACCCTCGATCCGTTCGAGACAGACTGCACGCGGACCGCGCCGAACGCATAAAAAGCTGGTCAGGTTAGTTGCATCGACTAGCTCACGCAACGAGGGTAGTGACGCGTCCCGAATGTCAAGATGATCTTCGACGAGGCCACCGATTGTCATCAGAGACAGCCCGAGACGATACGCGCCGCGGCGGGAACCGCGGTCCACCCAGCCGGTAGTTGTGAGGCTCTGCAGCAGACGATAGACCGAGCTGAGTGGCTCACCGAGGGCAGCCGCAAGATCGGCGGCGGTCGCCTCCTTGTGCTGTTCCAAGATGTCCAGCACTGCCCCAGCCTTGCTGATCAGCTCGAGACCGCCGGAGTCACGTTCCAAATCCGTGGTGCGCGATAGTTTCGCATGTTCGCGCCGGAGCGAGCCGCGCCCGCCAGCAACAACGAGTGAATCGTCAGAATCCATGTCAGACGTCGCCTCCCCAGAACATCGCTGCCGGTTCACGAATATTTTATCACCAGCCGGACACCTTGTTCATTCTCAGATCCCTCGTGGGCCCAGGAGATGGGAGCGTCGGCGCCTCTGTCGACTTCAGATGTCAACCAATGACCTCTTTTGGACGGATGTCGTCCATGCGGACGGGACGATGCTGGTGAAGGGACAAGTCGGCGGCCTCGGCGATCCAGCCAACCTCGACTGCGTCGGCGACCGTACAGGGCGACGGGCGTGACCCGGCGACTACCTCGGTGAACGCAGCAAGCTCGGCGCGGAAGGCGTCGGCAAACCGGTCCATGAAGAAATCGTGCGGCGTTCCACCAGGAAAGGTGACTCCCGGCTCCATCGACCGAATAGGCCACCTCTCTTCAAGGCCAGCCGCGACGCTATCGATTGAACCGTGCAGCTCGAGCCGGACGTCGTGGCCGCGCGCGTTGTACCGGGAGTTCGACACGACCGCTAGAGCACCGGACTCCAAGGTGAGCACTGTCGCGGCGGTGTCGACATCGTCGGCATCGGCGAAGATCGCCGCGCCCTGGTTGGATCCAGTGGCATAGACCTCAACGACCTCTTGACCGGTGACATATCGAATGGCGTCGAAGTCGTGCACACTGCAGTCCCGGAAGATCCCGCCGGAGGCGCGGACGTAGGCATCTGGTGGTGGTGCGGGATCCAGGGTCGTGGAACGGACCGTGTGGAGCCAGCCCAGGCTGCCGCTGGCGACCGCCTCCCGAGCCGCGGCAAAAGCCGCGTCGAAGCGTCGGGGATAGCCGATCTGCACCGGCACGCCTGAGGCCTCGCTACGCCGCAGGATCTCCATACTCGCGGCTGGGTCCTTTGAGACCGGCTTCTCGCAGAACGTGGGAAGACCAGCCTCGAGGCAGGCGATGATGAGTTCGGGATGGACGTCGGTGGCAGCGGCAATCACGACCCCGTCCACACCCGCCCGTAGAAGCGCCTCGGGGCTGGCAGCCGGCTCAGCCCCGACTCGTTGCACAGCCGACTCGACCAGTGTGGGCACTGCGTCGTAGACGACGAGCGACTCGACCTGGGTAAGTCGGCTGAGGGTAGTGGCGTGGAATGCACCGATTCGGCCGAGGCCGATCAGACCCAGACGCATGGGGAAC
>DATHIJ010000021.1:0-3061 GCA_035489975.1 Propionibacteriaceae bacterium
CTGACAAGCCGGCTGCGGTGTTGATCGCCGCGATGCGTCTGGCGACCTCGACACGGAAGGCGCTGCGGTCGCCGTCGACGATCTTGAACGGCACACCCAGCTGGGTTACCTCCTGGAAGTCGCGTCGAGTGAGGTCCGGTCCTTCCAGCTGCTGCTGGCGGAGCTCGGCCAAAGGGTGCAGACCGCAGCCGAACAGTGCTCGCATCTGCTCGCTTGTCACCGGGTCTCCTGCGGTCAGGCCGTCGATCCCGTCCAAGCCGGAGCCGATCCAGACGCCTGGCCTCTCACCGCGTTCGGTGTAATAAGACGCCAGTCCGGTGTGACCTTTCTCGGTCGCGTCCAGAGCAGCCACCTGCCGGGTCAGGTAGTCATACCCGGACCCCGCTGTGAGCTTGTGCAGGCTCATCGTCACACCCACCTGAAGGGGGTACAAGCCGGCGGGGCGGTCGGGCCGACCCGAAATACTTCTGGCGTGCATGAGGTGTGCCGGACATCGAAGCTTTGGGGTTCGAGGGGGTACGTCCGGAGGAGCTGGCGGGCGGCCTGAGCGATCAAAGGATTTCAATTTTGAGGCGGTGCAGATCGGGCCAGCTAGGCGGAGAGTAAGGAGTCAGCAGCGATCTGGCAAGAGCAGCGTCAAAACATAAGTCCCGTATGAGGAAGGCTCATCGGGCACCAGGGCTGAGCGCTCGGGGATGCTGTGCACCGCCAGGCATCCGTACGAAGTCTCACCCAACGATCGTTTCCCGTAGTTCCGGTGGTTGCAGTTTGGCGCTGCGTGCCCCCTGCTACCGAAGCCCGCCTGCCGCAGTGTGGCCCTCTTGACAACTACCCGGTCCAAGGTGCATCCTCCTAATTATGTTAGAAGTTCCTAGGCGCGATAGAATCGCCGAACGTCGTGAGGCGACTTTGATCCGCCCATTCTGGAGTGGAGGTCAGGCATGAAGTACGTCGTTTCTTGGCAACCTCGATCAACCGAGTCGGAGGAAGTCCAGGCCCGATCCCTACAGGTCTTCAGCAAGTGGTCAGCCCCCGAGGGCACGACGTTCCTACAGTTTCTGGGACGAATAGACGGCACTGGTGGTTTCGCCGTGGTGGAGACCGAGGATCCGGCGTTGCTCGGCCGGGTCACTGCTGTCTTCAGCGCGTTCTTCGACATTAGCGTTTACCCCGTTCTGGATATCGAGGAAGCGGCCCGGATCGGCGCTGCGGCTATCGAGTTCCGTCAATCTGTGTGATCAGCGGCTCATCCCTTGTCTGAGCGTCTCAGTCCGTACGCGGCCCGAGCGCGATGCGCCGGCGGAGCTCGTTCGGTCGGACGAGCTCCTCGCCTTGGAGCCACCACGTCGCTCCGGCGTCGGCGTACTCGGCGAGATCGACGCCGTCCGGGCCCTCCGGGGGGGTCCACAGGATGAGGTCCGAGTGCTCACGGCCTCCATCGGCCACTGCCTCGCGTGAAACGCTCGGAGGTCTTCGGGTTGCGGTCGCTCGACGCCCAATCTTCGAGTCGGCATCCCGCCCTCGCGGACCGCTTGAGCGCTGGCCTGGTGGACCCCCCGACCGCAAGATCGGGAAGAACCCGGCCGCAAAGTTCGCTCCGGGGAACCGGGCGCTTGCGAGGCCATACCCCGCTCGCCCAGATCGGAACCTCAGCGGGCGCTAACCGGACGCGGTCGAGCGAGTAGTGGGGTCCCGACACCGTGAGGTCTTCCCCTCCGAGCAGCTGGGCGGTTAGCGCAACCGCTTCCTCGAGCCGGTCCGACCGCTCGCTAAGGCCCTGGGGCTCAGATGCCGAACCGCACGTGGCGACCCTACGTCAGCCGCTCCGCCCAGCTCTACGCGCCACGCATGTCCTCGGTCTTCGGTAACGATCGCAGTCGGTAGATCTGCCGGTGTCACATCGAAGGCGACGGTGAAGGCCCGAGCCCCGGCCGGAGCGATCCGGATTCCGGACCACTCGACCACCTCTGCGTCAGCCCGGCGACGGCGCTTCGGGATTTCGGAGCCGGGGGGCTACCCGCGCCAGCGGCCGAATCGCAAGCGGTCGCGGCCGACCACGCTCCGCGAAGCCTGCCAGCCGCAGTGTGGCCCTCTTGACAACTACCGGGTCCCAGGTGCACAATCCTAATTGTGTTAGATCTCCCTAGGAGAGATAGGGTAGCCGAACGCCGTGAGGCGACCCGTGCGGAGATTCTCCAGGTCGCCTGGGAGCTCGCGCAGGAGCAAGGGCTGGCCGAGTTCACCCTGCGCGACCTTGCCCAACGGGTGGGTATGCGAGCGCCGTCGCTCTACACCCACTTCGAGTCCAAGCATGCGATCTACGATGCGATGTTCGGCCAGGCATGGAGCGAGTATGAGCAGGTCTTGTTGGCGGAGCTGGCAAACCTCCCGCAGGCTCCCCGAGCCGCGGTTCGCCGAGGGTCGCGGGTGTTCTTCGATTTCGCGGTTGCCAACCCGGCGCGCCATCAGCTGATGAACCAGCGCACCATCCCCGGGTTCGAGCCCAGCGCGGAGTCCTACGCACCCGCGGTGCGGGTGCTGCAGCTGGGTCAACAACTCTTCCGCGACGTTGGTGTGAGCAACCCAGCCGACTTCGACATCTACACCGCGATCCTCGACGGCATGATCAACCAGCAGCTGGCCAACGACCCCGGCGGGACGCGATGGTCGGCGCTGCTGGACCATGCGGTCGATATCTGGGCTGACGGTGTCGGCCTTCCCCCCGACCCACCGACGCAAAACCGGCAGGCAACTCAACCCCGCCGCCCGCGTCGTCGTCGGACCCCCGCCACCAAGAGCAGCTGATGAACACCACCACGACGACCTGGCCAGGTCCCAACATGATCCAGCCGGGGATCGAACGGCCGACCGCGATGCGGCTGGCCGAGACCGAGTACCAGCGCGTCACCGCCGCCGTCGACGCACTCCGGCCCGAGGACTGGACCCGGCCGACCGACTGCACAGACTGGGACGTACGCCAGCTGGTGGCACACATCGCCGGCCAGGCGAACCTTTTCTCAACCCCCTTCGAGGTGGCGCGCCAAACCCGCGCCGCCGCGGC
>DATHIJ010000022.1:0-3458 GCA_035489975.1 Propionibacteriaceae bacterium
CTCGGAGCCGGGTCCGAGCACGAAAACGCGGGCCACAGGGACTGCTGTGCCGACCAGCAGGGCAGCTCCCAGCCACGCCATCACGACTGTGGCCGGGCCTGTTTCGGCAAGCACGTGGCCGACCTCGGTGCGTCCCAGCTCGGCGGCTGCGGCGAGTCTCGGAAAGCTCAGTTGCAGCAGTGGGGCCGCCAGCACGGCGTAGGGAAGCAGATAGATGGCGTTTGCCCAGGTGAACCGGGTCAAGGCCCCTTGATCACCGGTTTGCTGCGCCGACCAGTTGATCAACAAGACGCTGAGCTGTTGCAACACCAGGCCGACGATCCCAGCCGCGGCGATCGTCATGATCACCGAGCGGTCACCTTCGGCAAAACGCAGCCGCGGCCTGAGCCGCAGCCCGATCCGGCCAAGTGGCACCAGCGTGCACGCGGCGAGGGCGAGCACACCCAATGTCGTGCCCCATCCCAGCGCCGCGAGAGCCTGGCTGGTCAGCTGCGTCGGCTCGTCGTTCGCTGATGGAGGCGCCACGGCGGCGTAGCTGAGGTAGGCCATGATCACCACGACGCTGGAGAGCAGCGGTGCGCCCGCGGCGGCGAGAAACCGATGATGAGCCTGGAGTATGCCTGCGCTGACCACCGCCAAGCCGTACAGCCAAACCTGGGGCGCGAACATCACGACAAGCGCGGCCAGGGCGTCTGCACTGCCAGCGCAGTCGGCCTTGGCAAAGGCCGCGGCGAACAGCCGCGCGCCGGCTAGCACTGCAAGTCCGGCCGGCGTCAGTACCAACAAGGTCCAAGTCAACAGCGCTGACGCGGTGTGAGCAGCGTCAGACCTCCGGCCAGCGCCGACATGGCGTGCCACGACGGGCACCACGACACCGGCAAGGACGCCCCCGGCGACAATCTCGAAGAGCACGTTGGGCAGGCTGTTGGCGGCGTTGTACGTGTCACCGAGGCAGGTGTCTCCGACTGTCTTCGAAAAGACCACTGACCGGCCGAAGCCGACGAGACGCGCAGCGAGAGTGAGACTTGCCACGCCCGCGGCAACTGAGGCGAAACTGGCTCTCACGCGGAGGATTGTCTCTGCTCATGTGGCGTGGACACTGCCGTAGCAGCGCGTCCAAGCTGATCCAATCGGTGCAGCAGTGGTGTGCGTTCGATCACGTCGGTGAAGCTCACTCGCTCGCTGGCCACGTTGAGCGCCGCTACCGCGCCGAACGCGAGGAGCCGGAACGGCCGCGATAGGGACTGAGCAGCGGCAGTGGCGACCGCAGCACCAAGAGCATTGGCGCCGCAGTCACCAAGCATGGACCGCGCGGCCAGATCGGTCGGCAGGCTGCCCGCCGCAGCGCCGACCGCCGGCGCGGCACCGGAACCGAACAGGCCGGCGCCCAGCAGGATCGTCGCCTTGGCCGCTCGCCCGGGTCGCAGGTCGAGCAGATTGGTGAGGTTGGCTGTCGCTGCAATGAGTGCCGTGTCGAGTAGGCCATCCAGGACCCGGCATGCCGGCTTCTGACAGCCAGGACTGCTGCGCTGGATGAGGGCGGCAGCGACAGCCGCGCTGAAGCCGACCCCCAGAACCTTGATCATCCCAGTAGTCAGCTCACCGGAACGCAACGCGCGAAGGTGTCCACGGAAACCCTTCGCCTGGGTCGTACCGAAGAGGTCGTCGTACGCCCCCACCGCGCCAGATCCGACGCCAGCCACAGCTACCGCCAAGCTCCTGCGACCCGACCTATCCAGCAGCTGGTCGATGCCCGCACCGACCAGCAGCGCGCCGACCGCGATCGGACCCTCTGCGAGAGTGACGCTCGCCCCTGCATGGTTGGTCCGGATCCAACGCGACGTCGATCTGGGGCTGTCGGGAGCCTCAGCCGAGTGGCCTGGGAGCTGCGTCGCTCGCCTGTTGGCGCTGACCGCCACAAAGGCAGCAGCACACCCCGAGGCCACGCAGGCCAGCAGCCGACTCTTCAGTGTCGTGTCTCCTAAGTTCCTTTGCGGTTGGCGTCGTTCAGGTGCGTGCATCGCAAGGCCGACGAGGGAGGGATACCGGGTCGTATGCCGACTGAGGAGAAGCCGCGAGGTGTGTGCCTGGGCGGCGCGAACCGTAGAGAGACTTAGGAGACACGACACTATCGCACCGGCAGCTCGGGCAGGGGCGCGTCGGCCCTCGTCAGCGCACCGTAGTGCTGGCTCGCACGGCCGAGCAGTCGCTCCTTGCCGGCCAGTACGACGGTCGTCACGCCGCTGCTGAGATCAGCCACATCCACGGTGCTGAGGCTATCCACAGCGGTCGGATCGGACCGGGCCGCAAGCACATCAGTGCCTTCGATGTCTTCGCTGTTCGGGCCAGCCAGGACTACCCCGCCCCGCATGGTTAACCCGACCTGAAACTGCACGTGTGCCGTGAGCTCTTCTGGGGTCGGTCGCGGATCCGATGCCGGAGCAGTGACGACAATGATCAGCTGGGCTTGCGAAGACGATTCCCCGCTGATCGTCACCAAGCCGCGGCTTTCCAGCGACTCCCCCAAAGCCAGCGCGAGTGGATCGCGATCCTCCATCTCCTTCGAGCCAATTGATCTTCCTAGGGCGACGCCAAGCCTGGTCGCGGCAGACATCGTGTCGTTGAGCCCAAGCGGGCCGAAGTAGTCGGCCAATGCGTCGGTGATGTCCTCTGCCTTTCCGGCGTCGAAGGCTTCGGCGTTGACGCCGACTTCGCGTACCACGGTGCCGCCAGCTCCCACAACAGCAGTCGAAATGGACTGCACCACGTCCTCCGGAGCTTCGGGCATGGCGACTATAGCGACCCGTTCCCCGTTCAATACGCCCGCAGTGACGGCTTCGCCCACCTGTTCGTCGTAGGCGTTGCGGTAGTCGTCGAGTGCCTTGCGGCGATCCAGTTCCGCACGCAGATTCGCTACTTGCTCACGATCCTGCGCTGCCTGCTGGAGCAATCCCTGGTCGACCGACGGGCTGAGTGAAACACCAACTGCGATGCCTACGGACAAAGCAATGAAGACCGCCATCAACGACACGATGTGGTAGCGGAAATTGATCAAGTGATGAGTTCCTTTATCCAGTAGAGCAGGTCGCGGATCCGCGCGACGATCACATTGCCGAATGCCCAGCCCACGTCGGTGAACAGCAACGCTGTGAGAAGCGCCAGAATGCCGGACAGTACGAACAGGATCAGGTGCCAGGTCTTGATCTGACTGCGGTAGATCCGAGACACGCCCTTCGCGTCAACCAGCTTGGGACCAACGCGAAGACGGGTCAGGAACGTGGAGGCCATACCGGCTCGACCCTTGTCCAAGAACTCGACCAGCGAGGCATGGGTGCCCACAGCGACGATCAAGCTGGCTCCCTTGGAGTCGGCGAGCAACATAGCAGCGTCCTCGCTCGTGCCGAGAGCTGGAAAGATGACCGCCTCGAGTCCGAGTTTCTCGATCCGCTCCATCCCGG
>DATHIJ010000023.1:0-4813 GCA_035489975.1 Propionibacteriaceae bacterium
GCGGAGGTTGTGATCCTCGCGTGGCCGGACAAGAGCTATGAGGTGCCGGGCTCGGTGTTCAAAGTCCCAGGGCGGAACATCGTTGTCAGCGGGCAGGCCGGCGGGTGGGAAGGTGGCCTAGAACTGTTCACCGAGACCAACGACGCACGCGCGAACGTCATCGATCTGATCGGGTCGGCAACTTCAGGAATCTTGCAGCTAAGGCAGGCCGGCGGATATGAGGACGTCGATGCCTACGTCTGGGTGCGGAAGTTCGCGGTGGTGCGCTGGTCGCAGGACGGCTCCGACCCGCGCCGCGTGCTTGCCCTCGACGTGGTGGAGGTGGAGCCGTGGGCGCCCGGCCTGGCCTCCTCGACGTTCACCTGGGCTGATGTGG
The DNA here is from genome assembly GCA_035489975.1 of Propionibacteriaceae bacterium. Lineage (GTDB taxonomy): Bacteria > Actinomycetota > Actinomycetes > Propionibacteriales > Propionibacteriaceae > Microlunatus. Next base: position 377 of record DATHIJ010000023.1, read on the forward strand.
CGGCCGCCTACACCGGCCAAACGTGGGCCGACCTCGCCGACGATTTCGACACGTGGCTGGAAGTCGCGCAGGGAGATTTCTCATCGTGATCACCGTCAGCGAGGTGCTCGCCGGCATGCTCGCCGGCTCCAGCTTTCAGGTGCACAGCCGGCTCACGTCCTGGTGGGATGGCGAACCGATCTCCGAAGACATTCCAGCGGTCGACGTCTCCGAGACTGCCGACGCGACACTGCGTGTCCCGGAGCGGCTGACGTTCCGGGTGCCTGTCGTAGATGATCGCGGCCTCTCATGGGTGCCGACCCGCTACGACTCACCACTCGGCACCTACGGCCAGCGCATCGTCGCCCAGGTGGGCGTCAGCGTCGGGTCCAGCAACGTTGAGTGGTTGAACCGCGGAACGTTCCTGGTCGAGTCGGCCGACAAAGAGGGCGACGCGATCTCAGTCGAATGCCTCGGGCTGAAACAACTGCTCGATGAGGCCCGATTCCCGAACGAATACCAGCCCAAAACCAACGCCACCCTCGGCTCAATCCTCCGGGCACTCATCGAACCCGGCCTGACCGTCGACCTGGACGAGGCACCGACCGACCGCGTCGCTCCGAGTTCGATCACCTACTCAGACAACCGGCTAGACAACGTCCACAGCGTGCTCGACGCGTGGCCGGCGCACGCCGCCGTCACCTCCGAAGGCCATTTCGAGGTGACCGACCCGCTCGAGGACCCGGAGTTGGCCGACGTGGTGTTCCACCTCACCGATGGCGCCGGCGGCACCGCAATGCAGCTCAACACCTCGATCACCCGCGACGGCGCAATCAACGGCGTCGTGGCGCGCGGCCAATACCCGGATTCTGCCGGCGCGAAGGCCGGACAGGAGATCGTCTATACCGCCTACGACAACGTGCAGACGTCGCCGTACCGCATCGGCGGGCCGTTCTCCCCGTACCTGGTGCCCTTTGAGTACGCCTCACCGCTGATGACCACCGCGGCCATGGTGCAGCTGGCCGCGAAAACCCGGCTCAGGAACCTACGCAGGGCCGCCTCCCGCACCGTGAAGCTCACAGCCGTGCCACACCCAGCCCTGAAGCTGCACGACCCTGTGAGCCTCACCAGCGACCGGCTGGCCCTATCCGACGCGGTGGGCCGCATCGAAGCGCTGGGGTTGCCGCACGACGCCGGCGGCGGAGACATGGAACTCACCGTGAGGTTGGTCGACTAGTGGACATCAACGGCGTCCGTGTGGAACTCCCGCCATCGCTCATCGTGGAAGGCATCGCCCAGGGCACGGTGCAGGCCGACAAAACCGTGACTGTCAAGATCCGCGGCACCAATGTGATCTGCCGTGCCGACCGCGCGCTGACCACAGCCGCGGGTGACCGGGTGTACGGGTTGAGATCGAATCAGCAGATCATCATCATCGGCCGACTGCACACGCTCGCACCCGACCCGCCGGAGGAGGAGCAGGCGCCGCCGCCGCCGCCTGAGCCGACCGTCCGCACCGGGAAGCTCACCATCGCACCCGTGGAGACGCGCAGCTACCGGCCCAACTGGGGCTGGCGCGGCGACAACGACGACGTCTACCAGGGCGAGTACGGCAACAACGGCAACCACCGCGGCTGCATCTTCTACGGCACCAAGCCGCGCTCGCTCGCCGGCGCCGAGATCACCAGCGCCACCATGAAAGTTCGGCGGGTGCAGGCCGGCGACTACGCAAACCGGACCTCGACACTGCGCCGCCTGGCCCACAAGATCCGCCCCGCCGGCGCGCCCACATTGATCTCAGGCGAGATCAACGGCCCGACATTGGCGGTCGGCGAGACTGACACCTACGGCTTGCAAGTCTCGTGGGCGCAGGATCTTGTCGACGGCACCGGCGGGTGCGGCGGCTTCGCATTGTTCGACTCTGACGGCGCGCCGTACATGCGGCTAGCCGGCCGCGGCGCCTGGTCATCAGCGTTCGTTTTGACCCTTGAATGGAGGAGAGTGACCTAATGGGTACGACATCGCCGCACGGCATCGTGTACGCAGAATCTGGTGGAGCGCCGCAGGCCTGGGTGGACTCGCTCAACATGGCGAACTCCATCGAAGACGCGCTCGCCGCCTATGAGCTTGTCAACTCCTGGACGCCAGTCTTCAACACCGGCCCGACCGGGCTCGGCTCTGGTGGCAGCGCTGAGGGCTCCTACGTGCAGCTTGGGAAGCTGGTCATCGGGTCGTTTCAAATCGTGCTGGGCACCTCGCCGACCGTCTCCGGCACCTTTGAACTCAACCTGCCAGTGCCCATTTTCTCCTGGACGGCTCCGTACATGAACATCGGCAGCTGGACGGGGCGCGACGACTCCCCGACCGTCTACTACGGCGGCTCCATTGTGATGATCTCGACGTCTCCGAGCCGCGCCCACTTCTCCGGCGTCGACTCCGGCACACCCTCCTCAAGCCGGCGTGTCAGCGACACCTCACCGCACACATGGGCTGTCAACGACGTCCTGACCGGCAATTTCATGTACCGGGCTGCCTAGTGTGTCGGGCTGGAAAGGCTCATCACGGGCTTGGCGGGTGCTGCGCGCCGCGGTCCTGGCCCGCGACCAATACCGGTGTCAGATCCAAGGCCCGCACTGCACCCAGATAGCCACCACAGCCGACCACCTGGTGCCGAAATCCCAGGGTGGCCGCGACATGATGACGAACCTCCGCGCCGCGTGCCAGCCATGCAACTCACATCGCTCCGATAAGCCTGTCGACCCGGCACCATTGGGTCGTTGGTAACAAGATTCAAGAAACATGAATCATGATTCATAGACGACCCCGAACGATGAGGCCGCCATGCCAGGAGAACCCGAGCAGGTGTCGCTGCGGGACTATATGCAACGCCAGCTGGACGACCTCCGCCGCTCGCTCGATGAGCGCTACGCGACGCAGACCCAGGCCAATCAGGAACTCAAGGCCACCACAGCCGAGCGGTTCACCAGCGTCAATGAGTTTCGCGGCCAGCTGAATGACCAGGTGCGCACGTTCATGTCGCGCACCGAAGTCGAGCAGCTGATCAAGACCCTCGATGACAAGACCGACGCCCAGTCGGCGCGTGACTCGGAGCGATTTGAGGAGATCAACAAACGGCTGAATGAGCGCTCCGGCGGCGACGCGGCCATGGCAAAGATGCTCACCCTCGGGCTGGGAGTGGCCACCCTTGTGATCTCGATTGTGGTGTTCCTCGCCAACTATGCGTTCGGAACGTCGTAGCCTCAGGCCATGGCCTCCCTCTACGTTGACGGATACCGCCCCTGGCCTGAGTGGGTGGTCGAAGGCAATGAGGAAATCGCAACCAAGTTCGGCGCGCAGATCGGCACCTACCGCGGCCACGCCGACGACGACCACGGGGACATGACGGGTCAGTTCGCCGCTGACTTTTGGTTCTACGTCAACACCTCCGAAAAGCACGACGCGGTGCTCGCATGGTTCAAAGCCAACGCTGAGCGCATCGGTGCGATCTACATCATCACCCGGCGTCGGATCTGGTCCGTCGAGCGTGCCGATGAGGGAAACCGGGTCTACACCGGCGAGGACCCGCACACCAGCCACATTCACATTTCGTACGACAACGAACCTCCTGAGGAGTGGGACATGGCACTTTCCGATAGCGACCTGGACCGCATCGCCAACCGGGTCGCCTCGAAGTTCTCCACGGTGTGGCTGAGCGACGAGGTGCGGATCATCAAGGCGCCGGCAGACTCGCCAGCCGGCACCGGCCCCTGGACGACCGGCGGAACGCTGCGGTTCATCCGAGACAAGGTCATCGACATCGAAGGCCGGCTCGAAGCGCTCGAAACGCCTGAACCGGCCCCCGTGGAGGATGACCCGCCGTTCTAGCAGGTAGTGCCGTCGCTGTTCGATGTCTGGATGTCGATTCCACCCTGGGAGACCCAGGCGTCCGGCGGGTCGAAGTGCTGCTCCCCGCAGTGCCAAGGTCCATAGGTGTCACTGCTGCCTGGCCTGATGCGCCACCGCTGAACCTGGCAGCTGCCGCCGCTGGCGCACGCGTACTCGGGATCGATGCGGATGCCGTCTGTGTAACCCGTCATGAACTTGCAGTTGCTCGACCCAGGGGAGACGATCCGCACCTCATAGGGGTAAAAGATGTTGTAGGCCTGGACGTAACCGACGCTGTTGCCGCTGTTGCAGACCTGGTAACTGTTCGGCGCGGCCTGCGCCGGCGGCGCGACGGCCAGGATCGCCAAGGCTGCGAGCAGCGCGAGCAGGACGAGCAGGATGCGGCCGCGCTTGGCGGCTGTGGTTTGTGTCATGGCGGCACCCTAACCTAGAAAACCGCGCACCGTGGCGTAAAAGTGCTGCTATGGTGCGAGTATGGCCCACCCAACCACAGAACTCAGCCGCGCCGCGGCCGGCAACCTACGCGCCCACCTCGCACGCGTGCAGATGCGC
>DATHIJ010000024.1:0-3178 GCA_035489975.1 Propionibacteriaceae bacterium
GACCTGTTGCATGTCGACGGCCGAGACCTGCTGGACGCTCCGCTGTCGGAGCGGCTGGGTCTGATGCGCCAACTGCTGCCCGGAACGGTTACGGTCCCGCGCGAGCTCTGCACGAACCCCGGAGAGGCTGCGGAGACGTTCCAGGACGCTGTCAAACGCGGCTACGAAGGCGTTGTGATCAAGAATCTCGACGCGCCGTACGCGGCCGGTCGTCGAGACTCGGCCTGGGTCAAGGTCAAGCCTCGCCACACCTTCGACCTCATCGTCACTGCCGCCGAGTGGGGGCACGGTCGTCGGCAGGGTTGGCTGTCCAACCTCCACCTAGCGGCCCGTGATCCGGCCTCGGGCGAGTTGATCATGCTTGGAAAGACGTTCAAGGGTCTCACCGACGAGCTGCTGAGCTGGCAGACCGCCCGATTCCTGGAGCTGGAGATCCGGCGTACCGCGGGCACGGTTTACCTCGAGCCCTCAACGGTGGTGGAGATCGCCTGCGACGGACTGCAGGTGTCGACTCGCTATCCGGGAGGCGTCGCCTTGCGGTTTGCGCGGGTGCTGCGTTACCGCCCGGACAAGTCGGCTGCAGAGGCTGACACGATCGACACGGTCAAAGTGCTCAGCCCGATCATCGACGGCTCATAGAGCAAGGACAAACCCGCGAGCTTGGCAACGCGCACCCAGTGACAGACCCTTCCTAGCGGTCGGGTTGAAGCAAGGAGCATGTTGGCCGGACGGACAAATCCGGCGCCCGCGGGTTCGGGTGTTGGCTGTGAATTAGCCGGCCGCACGCGACCAGTTGGTACACAGTCGGGAGCGGCTAGCTGGCCGTCACCTCACATGTCCAAAAATCATTCATTCTTTGGACCACCTCCTTTCCGTGTCCCACTAACGTATGCGCGCGTACGGGTCGGGTCAACGGACTTTGCGAATGTGGTTGCGGGCGAGCACGAGCTGGTGGCCGCCAGGACCGACAGCTGCACCTAGCTTGCTCGCGCTGTACTTGGCAAGTACGCCATGCCCACCGCGAACATCCCACGCTGCGTGGGATGTTGACCCCCTGACCTGAGGAGGCGGCCGTCGTGCTATGAAGCATCGATGACCCTGGCACGGCTCACCGAGGTGCTGGCCCCGGCAGCCGCTGCCGGCACTGGCCTGGGAGCGTTCAACGTCTTCAGCATCGAGCATGCGGAGGCGTTCACCGCCGCCGCCGAGGCTGCTGAAACCCCTGTGGTACTGCAAATCTCACAGAACGCCGTGCGCTATCACGGAGCGCTGGCGCCGATCGGACTGGCCACCCTCGCCTTGGCGCGCAAGGGAACCGTTCCGATGGTTGTTCACCTAGATCACGTCACCGATGAGAGTCTGGTGGAGGAGGCGGTGTCGCTGGGCTTTGGCTCAGTGATGTTCGACGCATCGACGATGCCGTACGCGAACAACGTCGCCGGCACCGCCGCGATCGTCCGGCGTTGCCACGACAGTGGGATCGACGTCGAAGCCGAGCTGGGCGAGGTCGGCGGCAAGGACGGCGTACACGGCTCTGGTGTGCGCACTCGCCCCGGCGAGGCGGCCGACTTTGTCGAAGCAACGGGAGTTGACGCGCTGGCCGTCGCCGTCGGTTCATCGCATGCCATGACTGAACGTCACGTGGCGCTGGATCTCGAGCTGATCAGTGCCCTTCGGGCTGCGGTACCGGTGCCTCTGGTCCTGCACGGCTCATCCGGCGTACCTGACGAGGAGCTGGTACGAGCGGTCAAGTCCGGCATGACCAAGATCAACATTGCGACTCACCTCAACCAGGTGTTTACGCATTCTGTGCGGGCGACGTTGGCGGCCAAGCCGGATATGGTCGACAGCCGACGCTACCTCGGCCCGGCCCGTGAGGCTGTGGCCGCCGAAGCAGCACGGTTACTACGCCTGCTGAACCTACAAGCTGACCTTCCCCACCCACTCGGTGGGAGTGCCGCTCATTGACCCGGCAACGCTCTGGAAGCGGCGAAAGATGGAGAATGTCAGCGTGAGCGACCTGATCGACACAACTGAGATGTATCTCCGCACGATCTATGAGCTGGAGGAGGAAGGGATTATTCCCCTCCGTGCGCGGATCGCCGAGCGCCTGCATCAAAGTGGCCCGACTGTGTCGCAGACCGTTGCCCGAATGGAGCGTGACAACCTCGTACACGTGCTGGGTGACCGTCATCTGGAGCTAACCGACGAGGGTCGGATGCGTGCGACGCGAGTGATGCGGAAGCATCGACTGGCCGAGCGGCTTCTCATTGATGTCATCGGGCTGGACTGGGAGAAGGTGCACGACGAGGCTTGCCGCTGGGAACACGTCATCTCTGAAGACGTGGAGCGCAAACTCGTCGACCTGCTGAACGCGCCGACAATGTCGCCGTACGGCAATCCCATTCCCGGGCTTGACGAACTCGGAGTCACCACTGCCACGGAGCCGTTCCGCGACGGGAACGAGCAGTTGCAGGACGTTGTCAGCAGCTCCGCGACTCCCATCAGAGTCGTCATCGAGCGGATGAGCGAGGAGATCCAGAAAGACGTGGAGATGATGGGGACGCTGCGACAGGCCGGAATTCAGCCTGGTGCTGTGGTCAGCGCCGAGCTCGGGGGACTGGGGGTGCGACTTACGGCCGACGGTTCGCCAAGCTGCGAGATCGACCGAGAAGCGTCCACTCACCTTTTCGTATCGCGGGTCTAATGGCAGCGCGGGGAGATTTCGCTGCCAGCAGCGATGAAGTGAACTGGCGGGCCTACCTTGCGGAGTTTCATCGCGAGCGAGCTGGAATCGCCGAGGCGGTGCTCTCCCGCGCTCTTGCGGGGGACCATTCGCCCTACCGCTGGCTGGCCCGAGCGGTGTCGGCCAATGCCGGCAGCGTGCTCGATCTCGCGTGCGGATCAGGTCCCATGTCGCGCGAGCTGGCCCAACCGGGGCGTACGGTCATCGGTTTGGACTTGTCTGAGCATGAGCTGGCGTTGGCGGCAGACCGGGGACCAGGGCCATGGCTCCGAGCCGACGCGTTGCAGCTGCCATTCAAAGACGACTGCATCGATGTCGTGACGAGCTCAATGGGGTTGGTCGTAGTCCAACCGCTGTCACGAGTTGTCGAGGAAGTGGCGCGTGTGCTGCGCCCGGGGGGTGTGTTAGCAGCGATCGCACCTGCCATCCGCC
>DATHIJ010000025.1:0-5662 GCA_035489975.1 Propionibacteriaceae bacterium
CTTTTCATCGCCACCCAGTTCACGATCGGCGGTGGCATGCAGCTGGTGGAGCAGGTGCCGTGGATCAAGCCACTCGGGGTGTACTACGCGCTCGGCCTGGACGGTATCGGCCTCACTCTGGTGCTGCTGGTGGTGATCATCACCCCGGTAGTGATCATTGCCTCCTGGCGCGACTTTGATGCCCCTGCCGACCCTTCGACAAGCTCAGGGGCCATTGCTCCGAAGTACGACTCGCGGGTCTTCTTCGCGCTGGTGTTGGCGGTTCAGAGCTGTGCGCTGTACCTCTTCCTCGCCACTGACGTGTTCTTGTTCTACGTGTTCTTCGAAGTCATCTTGATCCCGATGTACTTCTTGATCGGGGGCTTCGGGCCCGGGCCGCGCAGGACGTACGCGGCGGCCAAGTTCTTGATCTTCGGCTTGCTGGGCGGGTTTGTGATGCTCGCCTCGATCATTGGCCTCTACGTGCAATCGGCGAGGGCGGGGGAGCCAAGTTATCTGTTGAGCACGCTGAGCCAGCTGGACTATGCGACTGCTACCGGCCGGTGGCTGTTCATCGGCTTCATGTTCGCGTTTGCGATCAAGGCACCGCTCGTGCCGCTGCACACCTGGCTTCCGGACGCAGCCGAGGAGTCCACCGCCGGCGGCGCGACCATGATGGTCGGAGTGATGGACAAGATCGGCACCTTCGGCATGATCAGGTTCTGCCTTGGCCTGTTCCCGGAGGCAAGTCAGTGGGCAACGCCGGTGGTGCTGGTCCTGGCCACCATCTCGATCCTGTACGGCGCCATCTTGGCGATCGGCAGCCGAGACATCATGCGCTTCATCGCGTACACGTCGATCAGCCATTTCGGCTTTATCGTGCTCGGCATCTTCGCGTTCACGAGCCAGAGCCTGACTGGGTCAACGCTCTACATGCTCAACCACGGGATGTCCACCGCCGCGTTGTTCGTCATTGCCGGATTTTTGATCAAGCGTCGCGGATCGCGCGACATCAATGCGTACGGAGGCGTGGACCGGGTAGCACCGGTGCTTGCGGGCCTGCTGCTGTTCGCCGGGCTCTCCACACTGTCACTACCCGGCCTGTCCAGCTTCGTCTCCGAGTTCATGGTGCTCGCCGGAACCTTCGGCCGGCACCCCGCGTACGCGGTGATCTCAACACTGGCGATCGTGTTGGCCGCACTCTATATCTTGATCATGTACCAGCGGACGATGACGGGGCCGATCCCCGACGAGGTACGGGATTCGGTGACCGAACTCAACGGCCGGGAACGGCTCGCGATGGCTCCACTGGTCGTGTTGATCTTGCTTCTCGGCGTCTTTCCGAAACCCATGCTGTCGATCATCGAACCGTCGACCCAAGCCACAATGCAGCACGTGGGCGTGACTGATCCAGAACCGAGGGTCAGCGCTGAGGGAGGTCGCTGATGAGCTTCTTTGCGCTGCTGCCGATGGAGATCACCGCACCCACCATCGAGTACGGGCTGTTGGCGCCAATTCTGATCGTCTTCGCAGGAGCCTGCCTTGGCGTCCTGGCTGAGGCGTTGGTTCCGCGCGACTTGCGTCGCGCTCTCCAGCTCGTGGTGGCGTTTGGATCCCTGGGGTTGGCCTTGGCAACCACGCTGGCGAACTGGGCATCCGGAGCTGAGGCGGTGGTGGCTGTCGACTCATTGGCGATCGACGGGCCCACCTACTTCATGTGGATGATTGTGATCATCTTCAGCGCCGCGGCGTTGCTCATGTTCGCCGAAACCAAGATCGAGAACGCGAGCGTTTTCGCGCCGCAAGCCGCGGCTGTTCCCGGTACGCCTGCCGAGCGGGAGGCGATCAGGAGCCGCGTCGAGCACACCGAGGTCTTCCCCCTGGCACTCTTCGCAGTGTTGGGGATGATGCTTTTCCCGGCATCCAACGACCTGATCACCATGTTCGTCTCATTGGAGATCTTGTCGTTGCCGCTTTATCTGCTGTGCGGACTCGCCCGACGACGCCGGCTGCTGTCGCAAGAGGCTGCACTCAAGTACTTCCTGCTGGGGGCGCTGTCCTCGGCCTTCTTCATCTACGGGGCCGCCTTGCTTTACGGCTATTCCGGCTCGTTCACACTGTCGGCGATCGATGACGCGCTGCGTAATGGCACACAGGGTCAAGGCTTGCTCCTTGCCGGAATGGCTCTGATTGGGGTCGGCCTGCTGTTCAAGTTCAGCGCAGTTCCCTTCCACTCCTGGACTCCGGACGTGTACGCGGGAGCTCCGACGCCGGTGACGGGATTCATGGCGGCCTTCACCAAGATCGCCGCCGTGGGTGCCTTGATGCGCGTGTTCTATGTCGGGCTGGGCGCCGATCGATGGGACTGGCAGCCGCTGATGGCGATCATTACCGTTGCCACTATGGTGGTCGGTTCGGTGTTGGCGATCAGCCAAACTGACGTGAAGCGGATGCTGGCGTACTCCTCCATTGCGCACGCGGGTTTCATGATGACCGCTTTCGTCGGCGCGTCGCAGGCCGTGACTGGCAGCGGGTCAGGGTCGTTGACCAGCATCTCCTCGGTGATGTTCTACCTGGTCGCGTACGGGGCTGCGACGATCGGTGCGTTTGCGTTGGTAACGATGGTCCGTGATCCCAGCGGCGAGGCGTCCCGCCTCAACAGCTGGGTCGGTCTGGGCCGCCGGGCACCGCTCGCCGCGACGATCTTCTCGATCTTCATGCTGAGTTTCGCGGGCATCCCGCTGACCAGCGGCTTCGTCGGGAAGTGGGCGGTGTTCGCCGCGGCCTGGAGTGGCGGCATCGAGTGGCTGGTGGTCGTCGCGGTGGTGATCAGCGTGGTGGCGGCCTTCTTCTACATCCGCGTCATCGTTCTGATGTTTTTTGTGGAGCCGAGAATTATGGCCACTAGTGTGGTACGCCCGGGCTGGACCACGCTCACGGCGGTCGGTGTTGGCGTCGTCGCGACGGTAGCCTTCGGGGTGTTTCCGGGCCCGCTGTTGGCCCTCGCGCAGCAAGCAGGTGAGTTCATCCGCTGACGGTAAGGGGTAGATGGAGGAAGGGTGCTGGCTCAACAGACGCGAGACGAGGTCTTTGAATCCTCTGTCCGAGCCCAGCTCGAGGTGATCGAGGCCACACTGCGCAACGCCGCCGAGGCGGACTCTGACATGGTCACAGAAGCCGCGCAGCACATCATCGCCGCCGGTGGAAAGCGCTTCCGGCCACTGCTGGTCGTCCTCGCCTCCCATCTCGGCCCGCACGCTGATGCAGACGACGTGGTGAAGGCCGCGGTCGTCGTCGAGCTAACCCATGTGGCCAGCCTCTACCACGACGACGTCATGGATGAGGCTCGAATACGCCGGGGCTCGGCGAGCGCCAACTCGCGGTGGGGGAACACCGTGGCCATCCTCGTCGGTGATCTGTTGTTCGCGCGCGCCTCCGATATCGTGGCCGATCTTGGTCCCGAGTTTGTACGGATCCAAGCGCGTACCTTCTCTCGGCTGGTCCAGGGTCAGATCGCCGAGACGGTTGGACCAAGCGGTACAGATCCGCTGGACCATTACCTCACTGTCGTGGCGGACAAGACGGGTTCCTTGATCGCGACGTCGGCGTTGTTCGGTTCCAAGATCTCCGGTGCGGCGCCGCACCTGCAGCGGATCATGGCCGACTTCGGCGAGCAGATTGGCGTGGTGTTCCAGCTCAGCGACGACATCATCGACATCACCAGCGATGAGACCGGCAAGATGCCCGGGACTGATCTTCGCGAGGGCATCGCGACGCTGCCAACGCTGTTGGCCCGCAAGTCGACCGACCCTGCCGATGCCCGGCTGCTCGAGCTGCTGGACTGCGACCTGCACAACGACGATGCGCTGCGGGAAGTACTCGACCTGCTGCGCAACCACCGCTGCATCGATGAGGCTCGCAACGAGGTCCGCCGCCGCGCCGCAGCCGCGCGCGCTCTGCTGGAGCACCTCCCAGCCGGCGCGGCCCGAGACGCCCTGGACGACCTCTGCACGACCGTAGTGACCCGTACCGCCTGACCTGACGTGCCGCCTGACCTGACGCGTGCCGCCTGACCTCTTCGGTCCTCACTCGTGTCGGAAAACTGGGTTAACCCACTTTTCTGTCGCCTCACACAGGTTGCATCCTGTGTGAGGCGCCAGGAAAGTGTGTGAAGAGAGCTTCGTGGCAGTGCGGAGGAGGCCGTGTGCCTTCAACTCGCGATGATTGTGCGCCCGCGTACGTAAAGCCTGTAGGACTGATCGAGTGCGTGGGCCAGTTCCGCCATCGTCAGTCGTGCATTCTGCGGCATGACATCAGACCAGATGAAGCGAGTCATGCCGCGGAAGTCAGCCCGCATCGCGTCTTCCCGGCGCTTCTCGCGAAAGACACAGTCGGAGGCCGTCTCGTCCGGGCGAAGCAACTTCTGATATTTGATCTTGCCGTCGAACTCACCCAAATGGCGATGATCATCCCAGTAGAAGTCGGCAATGCCGACCAGGTTGCCGTGATCAACTACGTGATATTGCAACCGAGGCGTCGGAATGCCGTAGCGATGGAACTGGACTCTTGTTACGGATTCCCCAGGGGACTCGGAACGTCCATCGGCCAGCTTGATGGCGAGCTTGCCTTGGTGCGATCCAGGAGAGTGCATGAAGCGGTCTTGCAGCTCCTCGATCGGTTCGAGCAGTCCTGGATCGTGTCGCAGAGCGGAATCGGCGGTGACCACACCACCTTCAAGGCTGGACCGACAGGCAACCTCCCACACCGCCCGTTCCGGGCTGACGGCAATTATCCCGTCGTACACGCCGAGGTCGTCCTCGATGTCTTGGCTGACGACATGGTGCTTGGCGCGAGCTGCCTGACGGGGAGCGCCGTGATCAAGGCGGACGAGATGGACAACGGCGAGATCCTTCTGGTAGAGCGCAAATCCGTGGAGCGCAGCCGCTGATCGTCCGGACAGTGCAACGGCACCTCGCTGGGCGGATACCGCGGCGCGAGCATGCAGGAGATGCTTGCCTGCATCGTCGGAGGCCTCGTAGATGTCAGCGGGTGCGTACATACCGCGCCGCAGACGTACGATCACTCCTTCCCGGCGAGCGTTCGCCAGCGTACGGTCGGTTTCGCCGCAGTCGATGGCCTCAGCCCGACTGAAGAATCCGCCATGAGATCTGATTAGGGAACCCAAACTCGATTGCATGTCAGCAACTGTGGCGGCGAGGGCCGATCCAACGGAACCACGTTTCAGAAATCTGTGGACAAGTCGCGCCAATGGATGACACCCGGCACGATGTGACTTCGCACAGGTTCCAGTCACTCTCCACACGTTGCAACATGTGTGAAGCGACTGGAACCTGGGTTAACCCAGGTTCCAGTCGGGTGTGGGGGAGTCAGGAGCTACCAGATCTTGACCCGCTGTTCCTCGTCCAGCCAGAGGGCGTCGGTCTCTCCTACGTCGAAGGCAGCGTAGAACTCGGGGAGGTTCCGAACGATCTGGTTGCAGCGGAACTCCGCGGGCGAATGCGGGTCGGTCGCGAGCCGCTGCAGCAGCATCTCGGTACGCACCTTGGCTTGCCAGACCACCGCCCAGCTGAGGAACAGTCGCTGCTCGGAGGTATAGCCGTCTAGCTCGCGCTCGGGGCTGCTCTCGTGGGCAATCTGGTACGCCTTGTACGCGATGGAGAGC
>DATHIJ010000026.1:0-2648 GCA_035489975.1 Propionibacteriaceae bacterium
TCGCGGCACCGCTTTGGAAGCGTTCTCGGAACGTCCTGGATTCGCATGTCAAGACCAGGAAGACGAAGTCGTCGTAGTCGTCGAGCTTCTCCCGCTGGCCGAAGTGCTCCGAATCCTCGAGGGCGAACGGATGGAACTGAAAGACAGCGCAGAACGGCGAAAGCTGAGATACAGCTCGCCAACCTGCTGTTCATGAACGACATGGCAGATAGAGGCAGCGTGGACCGTCTTAGCGCCCTTTCCCTCATTTGGGCATGCACCGATCCCGAAAATGCCGCTGGTACCCGTTGTCGCGTCGTCGGCCATCGTCACGATTCGTGGGAGCAATGCATCTCGCTACGCTTAACCGGCAGCGTTCTGCGCTGACACCACTAACCTCGACACCATCGATGCGTTGACCGGCGTTAAGGCTTTCGTCCATAGTGGGCTAAGCAGGGTCGCGTCTGCCGTACCCAGGGAGGTACCATGAGCGCCGCTTATCCCCTTTCCGTGCGAGGCTTTTTCGACCAGCCCAGCCGGGCGCTGTGGCTGGTGAAGTGGTTACTGCTGATCCCGCACTACATCATTCTGGTTTTCTTGTGGCTGGCGTTCTGGATCGTCACCGTGATCGCCTTCTTCGCGATCTTGTTCACCACGAGGTATCCGAAGGGCCTGTTCGACTTCAACGTCGGAGTGCTTCGGTGGTCGTGGCGGGTGAGTTATTACGGCTACACGGCGCTGGCTACCGATCGATACCCGCCGTTCACTTTGGCCGATGTCCCGGACTATCCGGCCCGTCTGGAGATCGACTATCCGCAGCAGCTGAATCGTTGGCTGCCGCTGGTCAAGTGGCTGCTGGCCTTTCCGCAGTATCTTCTCGTCGGCGCGCTGTTCGGCTCGGGTTATGTCGCGGCAACGAGCATGCAGGACGGTCGCGCCGTTGCCTATTCCACCCCGAGCTTGATCGGCGCGAGCGTGCTGATCGCGGCCATCGCGATGCTGTTCACCACACGCTATCCCCCTGGCCTCTTTGACTTGGTGGTCGGGATCAACCGGTGGAGCTACCGGCTGGTGGGGTACCTGGCGTTGATGACCGACCGGTACCCGCCCTTCCGGCTCGACCAGGGCGGCGATGACCTTGAGGGTCCTGCGGCACCCGCTGCGACCAGCGAGACCAGCCAGTAACCGCGGTAAAGGCACCCTGAGCGCTGCTCACGAAAAGAGCGCGAGAGGGGTATCAAGTCGGCTTGGTCCGTTCTGAATCAGCCGGGTGCCCGTGGGAGGGTCGGGTTACGGGACGACGCCTCGCATCGTAGGAAGTCCGCCCACGATAGCGCTCATCGTCGCCAGGGGAGCCGGCTTTGGACGACGCGGTGGTGCCGCGTCATGATGGCGCTGTCGAGAGGAGTACCGGTCGTGGCTGAGCCAGCTGCCGACGTTGGGGCCGCGGATGTCTCGCCGCTGAGAGCATGGATTGTCAGGCACCCGATCGCCACGTTCTTGGTGCTGGTGTACGCGACGACGGCGGCACTGATCTTCGTTCCCAGGGTTTTGACCGAGCCGGGACTGCTCCCGGGCGGAGCGACACCGCACGGGGTATTGGTGAACGTCCTCGGGTCGGCGGTGCCAGCCTTTATCGTTACCGCCTTGGTGAGCGGAAAGGCTGGCGTGCGGGACCTCGCCCGGCGCAGCTTGCGGTGGCGGGTGCCGCTGCGCTGGTATCTGATCAGCAGCGGAGCGAGCAGGCTGATCTTTTTGATCGCCGTCACGATCCTTTACGGCTTCGCGCCGCTGCGCGCTCTGGGCCAGAATTGGTTGCAGCTGTTGACCGCGTTCCTGCCGGCATTGGCGATCATGATCTTGCTGAACAATGTCGCCGAGGAGATCGGATGGACCGGGTTCGTCTTCGCCCGATTGCAAGATCGTCATGGTCCGCTGCGCGCCGCCCTGCTGGCGGGAGTGTTCTTCTGGCTGTTCCACGTTTCGAGCTTCTATGTCGAAACGCGATCATGGGCAACAACGGCGCTGGTGCTGGGCATCTTCCTGCTGCCGCAGCTGGGCAGCCGATTGATCACTGGCTGGCTCTACAACGGCGCCGGCTCCAGCGTGTTGATCGCCGGATTGTTCCATTCCATGCACAACGCCATCGTGAACTCCACCGGCCTGGTGGCCGTGGTCGCTCTGCCACAGTTCGAAGTGTTGATGATCATGGGCGGGATTGTCGTGCTAGCTGGCGCGATCATCGCCGTCGCCAGCCGAGGTCGTCTGGGACTCAAGCGACCCGAATCAGATGCCAATCTGAATAGCCAGGGTTGACCCTCCGGGCGCTCCCTCGTCTCATCTCTCTCCGGGACCACAGATTCGACTGGTATCGATTGACGATGCATGTGCCTCGCAATAGCTTTGGGGCCGTGTCGGCGAGCACCAGCCAACCTGCGTCGAAGAGAAATGCGACTCGCAGTGCTGGAGCGCTCGCCGGCCTAGTAGCGGGACCGTTCTTCTTGATTTCCGTGGGGTTGAACACCTGGGCCAGCATTGATTATCTCCATGGGCTTGGCTGGGAATTCGTGGGCGGCGAGCAGGTCCCGTGGCCGAGCTCGCTGGCACGCGGACCCTACGGTTGGGTCCAAGTTGCGACCTTTGTGATCACGGGCCTGTTAATTGTGATC
>DATHIJ010000027.1:0-2159 GCA_035489975.1 Propionibacteriaceae bacterium
CTCAGGGGCATGGAGTTTGTTCCTTTCGGCGGATCGGATGCACGCCTCCAAGCAGGCTCCTTTCCTGATCACCGAGACCAACGCCGGCGCGATCGGCGGATCTGCGACCAACTTCCCGGCCTTTGACGGACAGTGGCGGCAGGCCGCCTGGGCATTCGTGGCGCGCGGCGCGGAGATGATCGAGTACTGGCACTGGCACACCAACCACTTCGGCACCGAAACGTACTGGGTCGGCATCCTCCCGCACGACCAGCAGCCGGGACGCGTGTACGCGGAGCTGAGTCGTCTCGGCGCGGACTTCCGAACAGCCGGTTCACGCGTGGTCGGACTACGCCCGGACGCTGACATCGGCCTGCTGTACTCCTCTCGATCCAAGTGGGGATTGGCATTTCAGGCGGCGTTCCCGAAGCCGGGCACGACGAGTGTCGGGTCTCTAACCGACATCGATCAGCGGTCCTACCATCGGATCTTCGAAGCGTTCTACCGCGGTACCTTCGATGCCCGGGTGCCGGCTCGTCTCATCCACGACGTCCAGATCATCGGGGTAGACGGCAGTCGGCTCCTCGAGCCAGCCGCCTTGGCCGCCGACCTGCCGGTCCTGGTCGTGGCTGGTCTGCTGGTTGCCGATGATGCCCTCCTGACCTGGCTGCGGGACTACGCTGCCGCTGGCGGCCATCTTGTGATCGGTCCGCGCACCGCGTACGGCGACGAGGAAGGTAGGGCTCGGCTCGAGGTCAAGCCGGCACACCTCGCAGACGGTGGAGGGGTGCGCTACCAGGAGTTCTCCAATCTCAGCGAGCCGCTACCGGTAGTTGCCGAAACGGACGCGATCAATCTGTCGGAGGGAGCTACTGCGACAGGCTGGGTTGACCAGCTCATCAGCGACGGCGCGAAGGTTATCGTCGGCTACGAACACCCGCACTTCGGCCAGTTCCCGAGCGTGGTGTCCAGCGAGTACGGTCGTGGACGGATCACCACGGTCGGAACCGTGCCGAACCCTGTCCTTGCCGCTGATCTTGTTCGATGGCTTGCTCCTCGGGCGCATAACGAGCCATGGGGAGGGCTGCCGGCGTCAGTGACTGTGTACTCGGCAACCAACCCGGCCGGGGAGCGGATTCACGTGGTGCACAACTGGAGCTGGACCCCCGTACAGCTCGCACTCCCGCGAGACATGACTGACATCCTCGCCGCGGGTGACGCCCCGATGCGAGATCTTGAGCTCGGCGCCTGGGACGTCCGAGTTCTCGCCGAATGACGCATGTGACACACATCGCCCACGCAGACGCGAACATCACGATCGGCGCTAAGCGGCTTGCGTCGAGTTTTACCTGACTCCGAGGAGATGTTCCAGGGCGAGGCGTTGGACGTGGGCGAAGCCGTAGCCCCGGGTGCGGGCCGGCTCGAGGTCGTAGTCCTCGAGGGCGGATCGGTCGTCCAGCAGCTGCTGGTAGGTCTCGCTGTCGCCCAGGGTGGGCTGACTGAGTTCACCGACGCCGGCGGCCTCGAGCGCTTGTTGTACCTCCAGATCGGCGCGGAAGGCGCGTGCCCGGTCGCGCAACGTCAGGTAGAGCTCCATGTTTGCGCGCGCGGACTCCCAGACACCGTCGATGTTTTCGGTGCGCAGCGGTTTGTAGTCGAAGTGCCGATCGCCGTCATAGGTGGGGCCTCCGCCGGGTGCCCCGTTCTCCAGCAGGTCGACGGTGGAAAAGGCCTGCAACAGGTCGCCGTGGCCGAAGACCAAATCCTGGTCGTAGCGGGGGCCCTTCTGGCCGTTCAGGTCGATGTGGAACAGCTTCCCTGCCCACAGCGCCTGGGCGATGCCGTGGGTGTAGTTGAGGCTCGCCATCTGCTCGTGCCCGACCTCGGGGTTGATGCCAACCATGTCGGCGTGTTCCAGCTCGTTGATGAAGGCCAGCGCATGACCGATGGAGGGCAGCAAGATGTCGCCTCGCGGCTCATTCGGCTTCGGCTCGATCGCAAACCGCAGCCCGTAGCCCTTGTCGATCGAATAATCAGCGAGCAGGTCCAGCGCCTCCCGGTACCGGTCCAGGGCGGCCCGAACATCCTTGGCGAAGTCGACCTCCGAGCCTTCCCGGCCACCCCAAAACACATAAATCTGTGCACCCAGTTCGGCGGCCAGGTCCATGTTCCGCATCACC
>DATHIJ010000028.1:0-2775 GCA_035489975.1 Propionibacteriaceae bacterium
TGTCATATGGACGCCGACCTGCGACGCTCCTACGGCGAGGACTACCTGCTGCGCGGGCTCGCGGAGCCGATCGCGCACACCCTCGACCTCGCAGTCGGATATCAGTGCACCGCGAAAGTGGCTCACTACGTCGGCGACAACCAACTGGCTGACGAGTTTGAACGGCTAGCCGGCCAGTGGGTCAACGCATTCAATCCCGACGACGGCCTGCTTCATAACTCGACGTACTACGAGGGTGGCAAATGGAACTACTCCTTCCGGGTGCTGCACGACATGCAGGCACGGATCGCCCTGGCTGGCGGCGAAGGCCGGTTCCTCGAGCTGTTGGATCGGTTCTTCGGTTACGGCGCAGATCCCGTGAAGCAGCTGGGAGAACGACCGAGCGCCGCTGACCTGGCAGCGGGGTACGCACTGAACCGCTTTGAAGGGCTGAACAACGAGCCGGACATGGAAGCCCCATGGGCCTATCACTACGCCGGGCGGCCAGATCGTACGGCGGAGGTCGTGCACGCGGCTGTTAACAACATGTTCGGTGTGGGCCGCGGCGGGTTGCCCGGTAACGACGACTCAGGCGGCTTGAGCTCTTGGTACGTCTGGGCCTCGCTTGGACTCTTCCCGATCGCGGGTCAAAGTCTTTATCTGCTTAATGCGCCGTCGTTCGCCGAATCGCGAATCGCCATTGCTGACCAGGAGTTGGTGATCAACGCGGCCGGTTTCGTCGAGCCTGTGGCCGGCGGTCCCGTGCAATATGTGCAGAAAGCGATCTTCAACGGCGAGCTGCTGGATCGGACCTGGCTGACGGCTCGTGAGTTGCACAGTGGCGGACACCTCGAGTTGCTGCTGGGACAAAAGCGGTCGGCGTGGGGCACGAGCACGCGCCCGCCATCGGCCTCACAATCTGATGCGACCCATCCACCGGCGGCTGCGGCCGCATCGGCTCCGGCCACGATGGCGGATCCGCGCAAGTGATCAAACCGACCGGCAAAGATGATCAGACCACGGGGGTCCGATGATGACATCGTTGAGGAGCAAGGCTTGGGGCGGCAGCGGACTGCCGCGGCGAATGGTCATTGTGGTGCGAGCCGACCCTGTGATCTGCGGCCATTCGGGTGAGGCACGCAATCTCGCTGAGGTCGCGCTGCAGCGCGGCTTTACCGATGTGCGGATCGTTACTTGGCCGCTGGACCTGCTTACGTCATCCGGCCTGCCGTTGAAGCCGCTGGAGGGCATACTCCCCTACAGCAAGGGCATCGAGGTGGAACGCCCGGAACCGGTCGGCGATTACAAGGTGCTTGACGGTCGTTACCTCGCCGGAATGACGGGGCGCCTGGTCGAACTCTTTACTGACGGGATTCCGACGGTCTGCATGTCGCTGTACCTCAGTCCGCACACACTCGCGGTGTCGGAAGCGCTCCGTATTGCGCGTTCCACCGGCCTTCCGGTCGCCGTTGCCACCATCGCGGAAGCGGTTGGCTCCGACGTCACGAACGTGGTCCGCTCCTGCGCCGCCGACGGGCGCTTCGGCGCGGCGGCGCAAGTACTGTCCGACTACCTCGACAGCGATCTGCCAGTCGCAGTGTCGCAATACACCAAGGAGTTGATCATCTCCTCGGCGCAGGAGATCGACGCTCAGCACGGCACCTCGTTTGCCGAACGATGCCAGCAGCGCGTCGC
This sequence comes from Propionibacteriaceae bacterium, assembly GCA_035489975.1. GTDB lineage: Bacteria > Actinomycetota > Actinomycetes > Propionibacteriales > Propionibacteriaceae > Microlunatus. Next base: position 1,675 of record DATHIJ010000028.1, read on the forward strand.
TATCTCCTACCCCGCCGTCAACACCGCGGACTATCTCGGTCTGCGGCACGAGCAAACCACGGAAGTGCTCGAGCGGCGTGGGCTTACGCGCAACGGCTACGTGCTCTATTTGTCCAGGCTGGCTCGTGCCAAAGGGGTGGATGACTTGATCGCTGGGTTCACGACGAGCCCGGCGTGCCACGACCTCACGCTCGTGATCGCGGGTAATGGCCCCGAGGCGCAACACCTCCGAGAACTCGCCGCCGCGACCTCGGCCGCAGATCGGATCAGGTTCCTCGACGACGTCGACGATGATGAGAAGCCGCATCTGATGGCAGGATGCGCTGCATTCGTCCTGCCAAGCAAACCGCGGCCGGAGTTCGTGGAGACATTCGGTATCGCACTCGTGGAGAAGATGCTCGCGGGGGGCGGTCCAGCGATCACCACCACCACTGGTGGGATTGGCGAGGCCGTTGGCGACACCGCGATGATCGTCCCAGTCGACAGCCCAAGCGCAATTTCGGATGCGCTGGATCTCGCGCTGAACATGCCGAGCCAGGACCGGACCAGGATGGCCGAGCGGGCTCGCGAGTACGCACTTCAGTTCGATCGGACCCACGTTTTCGATCGACTGCTGGAGCGGCTGACTGAGACCACCGAGCGAGAACTCAGCCCGATCTGACCCCGTCCCTCGGCGGGCTGGTGACGGCCCGGCCCAGATTCTTCTCCCAGACCGAAACATGCTTTCTGCTGCCGCTTGTGAAAGGTTCGCCCTTCCAGCCGCTCCAGCGTTCCCGCAGTGACATCCCGGCGAGGCGCGCCATGAGGTCGAGTTCAGCCGGCCACACGTAGCGAAACGGCATCGAATTCCCGTCGAGCTTGCCGTCGACCGCCCAGTAGTGATGGGAAATCAATCCCTGGGACGCGACGTCGTACTCGTCGAACCCAAGCCGCGTGGCACTCACCGTGAAAGGCCGGAAGGTCTCACCGGGTGGCAGCCGCTGGAGATCAGGCACCATCACCTCGATGACGAAGCACCCGCCTGGCTGCAGGTGGGCGGCGACGTTCTGGAAGCAGGCGATCTGCTCATCCTGAGTCGTCAGGTTCATGATCGTGTTGAAG
>DATHIJ010000029.1:0-7435 GCA_035489975.1 Propionibacteriaceae bacterium
TTCGTCGGGGTCGGTGACCGAACCAGCGGTCGCGCCAGTGTCAACGACACCATCAAAAGGGCTGCGGTGCGCCGTCGTGGATTTCATATTGGCATTCGGCTCCGTTATCGGTTGGTCCGAGTTTTGCCGAGGTACACGAGCTCCCAGATGGCGGAGTCGGTGTAGCTGTCAACGATGTTGCCCGCATGCTGGTGCTCGATGCGCAGCTCTCCGGTTCGATGATCTGGCCGTTTCTGGCCAGCAGAAGGATGGGAAGCACGGCGTTGCCGTACTTCTGCTCCGCCGTGATATGTGACGCAACGACGGTGTACGGGCCGGTGCATTTGCACCGTCGGCGCGAGGAAGTCGCAGGTCAGGGAACCGCGCACGCCCAAGATCAGCGAACTTGAGCCAAGTCAGGCCGGGCTGCTCTCGTGTTGTCACGCGCCTGAGCGGGACTACGACGGCGATCCGGGGTGACACTGTGGCCATGGGCAACTTGTCGCCCGAACTCACCGGGCCCGTTGGGCTGGAACTGGCTCGAGCGGTCGAGCAACTGCCCGAGCTGCATGGCATGCCAGGCGGAATCCCGCTACGTGTTGAAGTGTGGGACGGCTTTCTCGTCGGAGTTGTCTGCAGCAAGGCCGCTCTCGAAGCCCAGCTGAGCGTCGACTGCCGACGGTGAACTGGTCGTGTGGACCGGGGAACGACTCGACTTCGACGCGTTGCAGCTACGAATGGTCAACACCCCAGCTACTGTGCGGCGGCGCCTCGCGCCGGCCAAACCAGCCGCGAGATCGCCACCTCACCGCCTCCCCTGCCTGCCGCCGACGCTCAACTCGCCGACCTGCAGGACTGGGCGCACGGGCGACTGTCCTGCGTAGGCGCCTGCCGAGAGTGGCGGTCAGGGGTTCTGGGCGGGAGACAGCCGGAGGATCGGCAGAACGCGGTCCGTCTTGGTTTGGTAGCCGGCATAGCGGGGCTGGCTTTCGATGATCCGCTGCCACGCTACCTCGCGAGGTTCCCCGTCTAGTTGCTCAGCGGTCACCCGGAGCTGATGACCGGTCACCTCGATCCAGACCTGATCGGGATGCGCCGCGATGTTGTGATACCAGCTGGGGTTGCGCGCTGACCCGCCCAACGATGCGACGACCAGCCAGCTGCCGTCACCGTCTGGAAAGCGGGCAAGTGGCGTCTGCCGTTTCTGCCCCGTCTTGGCACCGACGGTCGTCAGGTACAGCACGTCCATGCCCATGAACCTGTCGCCGTTGCGTCGATGAGACTTGACCATCATGCGGCCGATGAACCGCGTGAACGCGTTTGACCGAGACGGAGCACGGGATCCGCGGGTCCCGCTCGGGGTCTTTTCAAAGCTCATGGCGCGTGTCTCCCCTTTCGCGATTGGCGTTGACTTGGCCGTTCAAGTCACTTCGAGCGGACCTCTCGATCTCATCGGCGACGCCCGACGCGTCGAGCGACTGCGACTCACCCTGATGCACCTGCGACCCCGCGGGGATGAGATCCAAGACGATGCGTTTGGCTTCCGTGCAGTTCGAGGCGCGGCGGACGGTGATCCCGTTGGCTTCTAGCGCGGCGGCGGTTCGCCTCACGCGGGCGTCCTCCGCTGGGACCGCGAATCGACGTCTGAGCGTGCTGTCAAGCTCGGGCTGGACTTCGATCATGAGATGGTCTCCTCACCGGTGACAAATACTTGCACTTGCAAATACTCTATGCAGTAACTTGTTGCATGTGCAAAAACATTCCCCACTGGGTGATGTGGCTGCTCTCATCGACCGGCTAATCGAGGAGTCGCTGCCGGGCCGGCGCGGAGAGCTGGCGTGGCGCGCTTTGCTGCAGGCCCATGCCACCCTCATGCGCCAGCTCGATACCGATCTGCGGGAACACACCGGTCTCCGCCTCGCCGACTTCGACGTCTTGGCTCAGCTGGCTGCCGCCGGCGGCGAACTACGAATGACAGCGCTCGCCGCCCGCACCCTGCTCTCGCGCTCCGGGCTGACCCGCCGCGTCGCGAGGTTGGTTCACGAGGGTCTACTACGACGGGCCAACACCACGGAGGACGGGCGCGGCGTGGTTGTCGCCTTGACTGCCGCCGGTCTCGCACGCCTGACCCAAACCGTGCCGGTCCATCTTCGCGGCGTGTCGGAACTATTCGTCGAGCGGCTCGACGACCACGAACTCGCCGTCCTCGAGACCGCTCTAAGAAAAGTCACCGTCGACTGCACATTCGGCTGAGCATAGGCCCAGGCAGAGCCTTGCTCAGCTGACTGCATTGGGGATACTCACGGTGTTCTCGAGCAGGTTGGATTCGTCGTCCTGCGGGACGCGCCGAGTGGGGGAACCGCGGCGCTACGCGCGGCTGACTGCATACCTCAGGTGGGTCACTCGTGGCGAGGGGACTGTGTCGATCACCTCCAGGCCGAGCTGCCCGGACTTGATGCAGCCGAATAGGCGAGTGCCTTCGCCGAGGATTACGGGCGCGATGGAGATGGTGAACTCGTTCACGAGCCCGGCGTTGAGGTACTGCTGGATGAGGTCGGCTCCTCCGCCGATCCGGATGTCGCGGCCACCGGAGGCCATCCTGGCTCGGGCCAGGGCGCTCTCGATGCCGTCGTTGACGAAGTGGAAGGTAGTGCCACCGGGGCGCTGCCACGGTGCTCGCTCGGTGTGCGTCACGACGAAGACTGGCGTGTGGAAGGGTGCCTCCTCGGGCCAGAAGCGCTCACCGCCGTCGAACATCCGTTTCCCGAGGATGCTCGCGCCGGTGCGTTCGAAGACGTCCCGCGCCATGTCGTTGTCGGGGCCGGTCTCGCCGCCCTCCCCGAGGTTGAGGTTCTCGCGGAAGAAGCGTTGCGGAAATACCCAGCTCTGCAGCGCCGCCCACTGGCGCCCCCAGTCCTTGTAGGACGGGTCATCGGCGTGTTCGAGGTCCATTCCTGCTGGGGCGATGTAGCCGTCTAGGGACATGCTGACTGCGAAGAACACCTTGCTGGTGGTGGTCTGGGTGGATGCCATGGTGCGTCTCCGCGGATTGAGTGAAATACTTCAGTACGTACTTGAGTGTCGTCTATGCCGACTCTTATTGTCAAGTGCCGACTTAAGTATCGGAGGTGTCGATGAGTGTCGACTCCGTCTTCCAGGCCTTGGGAGATCCCACGCGCAGGGCACTGCTCGAGCGGCTGGGCGACGGGCCACTCTCCGTCAGTGAACTGGCTGCGCCGCTCGCGGTGTCCCTGGCGGCAGTGGTGCAACACCTGCAGGTTCTGGAGCAGAGTGACCTGATCCGTACGGCGAAGGTCGGGAGGGTGCGCACCTGCGCCATCGCGCCGGGCGGTCTCGACATCGCCGAGCAATGGCTTCAGGATCGTCGAGCGCTCACCGAGCGACGCCTGGACCGACTCGGCGCCCTCCTCGCCCAGGAGCACGGCGCCGCGCCGGCGGCGATGGGAGAAGACGGGCAATGAATACCGAACCGATCAAACACGCGACCTTCATCGTCGAACGCACCTACCCGGTGGATGCCGCGCGCATCTTCAGGGCGTTCTCCGACACCGACATCAAACGTCGGTGGTTCGCCGAAGGCGAGGACTGGCGGGTAGAGGAGTTCACCGCTGACTTCCGGCCGGCCGGCTACGAGACGAGCCGCTTCCGATATGCCGATGGTCCGCCGATCACAAACGACACCCGCTACCTGGACATCGTCACCGACCAACGCCTCGTGTTCTCCTACGTGATGACCATCGACGGCCGCCCAAGCTCGGCGTCGCTAGCCAGCGTTGAGCTCTTCCCTGCGCAAGGGGGAACCCGCCTCGTCTACACCGAGCAGGGGCAGTACTTCGACGGCGGTGACCAGGCGCTCCAGCGCGAGATCGGCTGCGGCGAACTGTACGACACCCTCGGCGGGGTGTTGGCGTCAGCGCACTGAACGCGACCGTGGCGGTCCTGCGGGAGACTATCGCAGATGCTGGAGACTCGGTCGCCGGGTACGGTGCGCAGTCCTGTGCGAAGTCAGTGCCGAGCGATCGGCTCACCGCACATACAAGCATGATCGCCACCGATTGTGAGTCGTTGCGCTGTTCGGCCGGATCCCGCGACTCTCAGTTCTGTGCTGAAGTGGCCGGTGCCACATGGTCATGCACGCCTTTGGGCCCCGGGCATGGCCGCTCGAAGGTGTCAGTGGTACGAACTTGATATGCAAGTGCTGACTTGCCTATAGCGAGGATGTGGTCGATGTTTTCCGTGCTCTCGACGACGAGACGAGGCGCCTCGTCCTCGACGAACTGGCGGCGAGCGACGGCCAGACCCTTTTCGAGATCTGTTCCTGCTCTCGACGCGGCATGGCCTCAGCTTTACGCGTCAGGCGATCTCTCAGCTCCTCGGCGTGCTCGAGTAGTCGGCTGGGCTCGTCGTGACGGAGCTGCGTGGCGGTTCCAAATTCCACTACTTCAACCCCCGAGCCATTCGCCGAGATCACCGGACGATGGCCGATCGGAGTTAGGGCCGATCAATCAGAATCAGCCTGACAAATGTTTCGTCGACGACCAGCGAGCAGGGTTGCCCTCCATGGCGTGAGCCTGCGCTACCCTTACGCAGGTTGCTCCGAAAGTCCTTAAGTCATTCTAAGTCACGAGTGGGGTACGAGGGTACGCATCGAAGAGTAAAACGCCTAGTCAGGCGGATGTAGTTCAATGGCAGAACATCAGCTTCCCAAGCTGATAGTGCGGGTTCGATTCCCGTCATCCGCTCCAGATAATTACCCCTGGTCAGACGCCATTTTTCCCGAACGGCGCGGCTCAACGGCGATCAACTGCGGCTCGGTCGGGCCCTCCACGGGCCCCGCCACATTTGGGGCCGGCCGCGATTTGCGCTCTGTGAGCCGGGCGTCGAGAGCTGCCGCGATCGCCTCGTCGGCCACCCGGCTGCTGTGCTGATAAATCAGGGCAGCGGCGGGTGAGTCATGTCCCATGCGGGTCATCAGGTCCCGCAGGCTGGCACCCGACTGAGCGGCCAGCGTGTTCCCCGTGTGGCGCAGGTCGTGGAGATGGAGGTTAGGCAATCCGATCTGCTCGCGGGCCTCCCGCCAGCGGACTGCGCGATTGAAGTTTCCGCGGTGCCACGGCTGCCCGTGCTCGTTGACAAACACCCAGCCGTCTGGGCCGTTGAGAGAGTAGGTGTCCAGGTGGTGCTGTAGTTCGGACAGGATGGCGGCCGGGAAGGAGACCATGCGGATTCCGGCCCTCGATTTCGGCGGTCCTAGCTGAAGGCCGCGGGGCATGGTGAGGAACTGTCGGCGAATGCGGACTGTGCGTCGTTCCAGATCAAGATCATTCCGGGTGAGCGCGGTGATCTCTCCCCAGCGGAGTGACGCGAACGTCTTGAGCAGCAGGAACGCCTTCCACCGATCTGGCATCAGATCGACGAGGGCGTAGAGCTGGTCGAGGGTCAGCACCGGCCGTTCGGTGGCCCGTTCCTCGCCGGCGCCTTTGATTCGGCAAGGGTTGACGATGATCAACTCGTCCTCGGTGACCGCCGTGTTCAGGATCGCGCGCAGCAGGCGGTACGACTTGGCGACCATGGTCGAAGAGACGCCGACTTCGAGCAGCCCGGCGCGCCACGCACGCACAGTGGCTGTGTCGAGTTGACCGAGTGGTATCTGACCCAGTGCTGGGGCGAGGTGCCGGCGAATGAGCGAGCGGTAGACGTCGGCTGTACGCGGCCCGAGGCGCGGGTGCTGGTTGATCCACTCATCGGCGTATGCGGCGAACAAAACCTTGCTGCCGGCGACATCCAGCCAGTTGCCAGCGACCTGCGACTGCCGCTCCGGCTCCGCTGACACTCGGACGGCGTCCGCCCGGCGGGCGTAGGTCTCCGGCCAGGCCACGCGAACGCCGTCGCGAGTGCGGTAGCGGATCTGCCAACGTCCGGACTCGCGCCTGCGAATCGAGCCGTAGTAGCGGCGGTTGGTCATCAGCTAAGCCTCCGACTCCGTCGCCACACTTGTGTAGCCAGCGTCGGGTCGGGCCCTGACAGCGGCTCCTTGACCTCGGCGAACGCGTCGAGGTCCGCCGGGTCGAAGCGGATGAACTTCCCCAACCGGTAATGCCGGACTCGCCGCTCCGACGCCATCCGACGGATGAAACTCACCGACACATTCAGATACTGGGCGGCCTCGTCCGGGCTGAGGTAGCGTTCGCGGGTAGAGACCTCCGCCACAGCTCCCGTCGAAGTGGGGATATGTGCTGCGTCCATTTGCGTCTTCATCACCGCCTTTCTCCGCTGACGATCAATCACTACCTGCCCACATTCAGCCCACTCGAGGGAGTGTCCAGCCGCAGACTCGACCTGGGGACAACTGCCAAACTCTGGTGCGAAGCCTCTACAGATCCCTAAGCCAAATCTGCGGCGCTGGCGTTCAAGTGTCCTAGCGTCAAGTGGTCGCTATCGGTGGCCAGCGGAACTTAGCAGCCGGTCACGGGCAATAGGCCCAAGGCTTGGCGTAGTGCCGCGAAGCTGCATGAGCGTCCATCCCGAGTGCCAAGAAGGAATCAACTCAGAGATTCCCGGGCCTCGCCGCGCGGCCCAAGATCCTCAATCATGGGGCCAAGATCATCACGGTGGCAGCGGACAAACAAGAACTCATGGCCCCTTTGCCTCCAGACATCGGCAGTGTGTCCAGGGACGTCTTCAGACGTTCATTTTCCTTGAAATAAGGAGTTCGCACTTGGGCGTATTTCGGTGGACAAACCCAAATGGTGGTCAAAATGGTGGTCAGACCCATAGCTAATCAAAGTGAAGAGGCCCGCTGCCACGAATGATCCAGCCATAGAGCTTCGATGCTACGACGAAGGGCTCCCAACCACTATCGGCAGCAGACGTTGTGCCGCGATGTCGTGCCTCGACACTGCCTCAAGGCGCATCTGGGCTTGACCATCTCCAGGCGGTCGCGGGCTAGAGATCGATGCCTCAAAGTGGCCACCGGGCAATTGACACGGACCAACCGAAGGTCAGGGCGGCCCATGACGCGCCGCACAGATCGTCTGTGAGTCGATGCAACACATGAGTGTCATGAGGGCATTTGCTCCTCGCTTGGGAGGCTATCTCAGCGCTTTGGTGTGGAGGATGTTTCTTTGGCGAAACGAAATGCCGGGGTGTCGTAGCCGAGGCCTTTGCGGGGGCGTTCGTTGAGCTCGGCGGTGACGTAGGCGACGTGGGTGGGTGAGTGAACTGCCAGGTTGGTCCCCTTCGGGAAATACTGACGGACGAGCCCGTTGTAGTTCTCGTTGGCGCCTCGTTGCCACGGGCCGGAGCGTTCGGCGAAGAAGATCCGGACGCCGGTCGCGGCGGTCAGGTCTTGGTGCTTGGCCATCTCGACGCCTTGGTCCCAGGTGAGGGTTCGTTTCATGTGGGCCGGCATCGCGGTGAAGGCTCCGGTGACGGC
>DATHIJ010000030.1:0-2092 GCA_035489975.1 Propionibacteriaceae bacterium
CGTCGGCCTGAGGAAGTAGCTCAAGGAGATCCCCGGTCCCGTGCACGAGGACTGGTTCGGTACGCGGCCGGCGGGCCACTCGAGTCACCGAGGCGACCTCGAAGCCAGCCAGCCTGCGCTCGATCGCAGCGCCGATGTGCCCGTACCCAATGATCAACACGCGCTGGTCGGCGAGCGAGATGCCTATGAGGAGTTCCTCCCAAACCCCGCTCGGCTGGTTGCGCGCGTAGTGATCGAGACGACGGCCGCTTGCCAACGCCAGCGCGACAGCCAATTCCGCAGTGCTGGTGTCGTGCACCCCGGCCGCATTGCACAAGACCACGCCGTCGGGAACGTATGGCAGGAAGTTCTCCACCCCTGCAGTCAGGGTCTGTATCACCTTCAGCCGGCTCATTTCGCCGATCCGGTCGAGAACCTCATCGCCCTTCAGGTACGGGAGCACGTAGAACTCGACCTCGGCGACAGTGTCCGGCCAGTTGCCCCCGTCGGCTCGGTAACAGTCGACATGTAGACCATCGGGGATGCCGCCGAGCCGCTGCTCAGCCTCCTCGACGCTGGCGTATGGCAGCCAAACGACCCGTCTCGGCGCGTGCATTGACTCAGTGTCCCGCCGTTGGGGCAAGCGCGGCACGACGTACCGGAAATCCTGCGGCCTCGATCGCCGACTTGACCTCGGCGATCCGCAGCGTACCGAAGTGGAAAACCGTCGCAGCCAGCACCGCGTCAGCGCCAGCGGCGATCGCTGGCGGGAAATCCGCGGCCCGGCCTGCGCCACCCGATGCGATCAGCGGCACCTCGACCACCGCGCGCACTGCCCGGATCATCTCCAGGTCGAAGCCGGAGGTCGTGCCATCCGCGTCCATGGAATTGAGCAAAATCTCACCGACCCCCTGATCAACTCCACGGCTGGCCCATTCGACCGCATCCAGGCCTGCCGCCGTGCGCCCGCCATGGGTCGTCACCTCGAAGCCGGATGGCGCCCAATCCGAACGACGGGCGTCGACAGAGAGGACCAGTACCTGGTTGCCAAACCGCCGGGTGATCTCACTGATGACGTCCGGCCGTCGGATCGCTCCCGTGTTGATCGCCACCTTGTCAGCCCCGGCGCGCAGCAAGACGTCCACATCGCCCACTGAGCTGACACCGCCGCCCACCGTCAGCGGAATGAACACCGTCTCAGCAGTCCGGCGTACTACCTCCAGCGTTGTCTCCCGGCCTTCGGCCGACGCCGAGATGTCGAGAAAGGTGAGTTCGTCAGCGCCTTCCAGGTCATAGAACGCACCCAGCTCTACCGGATCGCCGGCGTCCCGTAACGCGACGAAATTGACGCCCTTGACAACCCGGCCAGCGTGCACGTCCAAGCACGGAATGACCCGAACGGCGACTGTCACGACGAACACTCTAGATCGAGCAAAGACATCACATATCCGAACCAGCTAGACCTCTCACGGCATTACGCTGTCGAGCATGCCCGAGCTCGATCAAAGCTTTCTTGCGCTGCCCTTGCAGGCATTGAGCGATGCCGCCCTCTCCAATGCCAAAGAGCTCGGGTGCAGCTACGCAGAAGTCCGAGTGGAGCGGTTGCGCCAGGCCTACCGCAGCTTCCGTGATCACGCGTTGGAAACGACCGCCGATGGTCAAGTGCTGGGCTTGTCGGTTCGAGTCGTCCACAACGGAGTCTGGGGATTCGCAGCCGACATCACGCTTTCACCAGACTCAGCGGCCCGCCTTGCGGACCGTGCGGTAGCCACGGCAAAGGTCTCCCGCCCACTGACCCCCGCCTCGGTCGAGTTGGCCGATGAGGACCTCTATGCCGACGCCACCTGGGTATCGGCCTACGAAGTGGATCCGTTCGATGTGGACGAAGCAGAAAAGACTGGTCGGGTGTTGGGTCTCAATGAGGTGCTCCTGGCCGCGCCCGGCGTCACGCACGCCACTGCGATCCTCGGTTATGTTCACGAGAACAAGTACTTCGCCAACTTGGCAGGTACGAGCACGACCCAGCAGCGGGTTCGAATCCAGGCCCAGCTAACAGCAGTTTCAGTTGGTGATCATGGTTTCGCGACGATGCGCACAACTGCTCCACCGACTG
>DATHIJ010000031.1:0-2597 GCA_035489975.1 Propionibacteriaceae bacterium
GCCAATCGGCTTGCGGCACACCCCGCGTTGGCGTCCGTGCGCGATCCCTGATCGGCCGAGTGTGGGAGCGGGTGAGGTGTCGGAGCTGTTGGTGGCTTTCCCGCGGGGCGGCGCTGCTATGACGCTTGCGATAACCCCGGCCGCCAAGATTTTCCCTGCTGGACATGAGGACTAGCGTCACGGGTGACCATCTATTTTGATCGTCGGCCTGCCCGGAGCCCGGGAAGACCGCGCGAGCCAAGGAGTTGGAGATCAGCGAGTCTGCCCTTCGTCTGACTCCCGACGATTGGCAGTTCGCGATCTTCCGTGGCGACAATCCGACGCACTGGCGGTCGAAAGACCGTGCTGGCCAGCGTGACCGGATCGAAGGCAAACTCGTGGAGGTCGGGATGCGGGTCGCCAAGTTGGGCACCAACGTCGTCTTCGACTTCGGCCTGTGGGGCAAGGATGAACGCTCAGCGCTCCGTTGGATCGCGGACACGCTGGGCGTCCGCGCGCAGGTCGTCTACCTGACGATTGACTACGAGGAGCAGCGCAGACGCATCATCAGTCGATACGAGACCGAGACGGGTCAGTTCCAGATGAGCGACACCGAACTGAAGCTGTGGCAGGTGAAGTTCCAAGCGCCGGACGACGAGGAACTGCAAGGTGCCGAGATCCCACCGGTCCCGCCAGGGCATACGTCCTGGTCGCAGTGGGCGTCTGAACGCTGGCCGTCGTTGCCGGATCAGTACTAACCAAACAGCCGCTTGCACTGCTCGGCTTGCCCCGGCACGTTGCGACGACTCTGAGACTTCGGCTGTGGACCTTGAGACAGACCAGCCTGCGCGAAGCTCAGGACTGACGGCAGGACGACGCCCTCATCGCCGATGGACACCCTGAGTTCCGACTCGCCCCCACGAAACCCGGCGTGTAGATGCAGGGGTGGCTCCTAGCATTCAACGGTGCGAGAACCCGACGCTACCTTCTCTGACGCGCGACAAGCCGTCCTGTACGACGTCTTCAACGACGACCGGAGCGACCTCGAGGCCTATGTGACGATCGCGGACGAGGTCGGCGCTCATCGCGTAGTCGACGTCGGCTGCGGGACCGGTTCACTCACTGTCCGGCTCGCCGAACTGGGATTCTCCGTCACCGGCGTTGACCCTGCTGGAGCCTCGCTGGACGTTGCCCGGGCCAAGCCAAACGCCGAGCTCGTGACGTGGGTCCACGGCGACGCCACCTCCCTCGTCGGCCTCGAGGCTGCCGCCGACCTTGTCGTAATGACGGGTAACGTGGCGCAGGTCTTCGTCTCTGACGAGGACTGGTACGCCACCCTGCGCGCTATCCGGACATGTTTACGTCCCGGCGGCTGGTTCGTCTTCGAGACCCGACGATCCGAGGTTCGAGACTGGGAGACCTGGGACCTCGCACCGTCCCCGGTCGCCATACCAGACGGCCGTACGGCCGTCGTGTCATGTACCGTGACCGAGGTCGCGCTCCCCCTCGTGACCTTTGAGGGATCGACCGCCATCGGCGAGGAGATCATGCGATCTACCTCGACCTTGCGCTTTCGCGAACGCAACGAGCTCGAGCGTGACCTTAGCCGCTACGGGTTCAACGTCCTCGACGTACGCGATGCCCCTGATCGTCCGGGCAAGGAATTGGTCTTCCTGACCCAAGTCAGGGACGGCGACGACCACAGGAGGTCCTGACCCAAGTCAGGGACGGCGACGACGACAGGAGGTCCTGACCCAGCGCTCCAATCGCCTTCTGCTCCGCGCATGATCGGACACGCCCCCACTTCACGTGACGGGATCTCTTCTCGGCTGCTGATCCGCTGACCACTTCTTCGTACCGCCGGTGGTCTTTGGCGCACTCTTGTGCCTTGGGCTCGGCCTCGAGCACGGTTCGCCGCTCGCCAGGGAGACTGCTCCTCGGCGGCGTCGGCTGCCTTCTCTGCATGTGCGGGCGCATCGTCACGACGGCGCTGGTGCCCCTCTGGCTGTTCGGCTCGTTCATGTCGGGCCCTTGATCTGAAAGAGCCAGTTCGGCAGCGTGCTGGTGTCTGTCCTGCCATCGCTGTACCGCATCTGAGCTCAGCGCCTCGAGCTGCTGACAGTTCGGGTCCCGCAGCAAGGTCCTCTACGGGGCCGGAGCCAGGAACGGGATGAGCGCCTTCGTCAGCTCGCCCGGCGCTTGTTCGGCCATGTGATGCCCGGAGTCGATGCCGTGGCCGGCGACCTTGACGGCCCAGTCTTGCCAGATGGTGAGTGGGTCGCCATACAGGTCTTCCAGGTCGTCCCGCGTGGACCACAGCACGAGGGCGGATGACCAATCAGGGCCAGCGAAGCGATGCCATCAGTAACGGACGTCTGCCTGCACGCCGTAGTGGTCCGATGGGTAGGTACCGTCGACCGGATGGCTGCCCAGCAGGGTGGCCCCCAGCGGATGCCCCGCACCACCGCGTCGCGGTGCGGCCGAGAAGATGTAGTCAATCCGACGGTCTGGCCAGAGGAGCTGGGTGGCCCAGGGATTGGCGTTGGACCACGTGAAACCGGCGTCGGCTGGGCCGGCCACCTCCCAGGCGTCGTAGAAAGACAGACCGGGGACGGGAG
>DATHIJ010000032.1:0-4331 GCA_035489975.1 Propionibacteriaceae bacterium
TGCCGGACGCCCGGGGACGAGCTGCCGGTACCGGCACCCACCTCCCGCCCGACACCGAGACCGTTCACGGTGATGTCTACCGACCAGATCCGCGTCACCGATCCAGCTGCCATCACCGACGCGGCCTCAACCGTGCTCTCGCTCAACGTCTTCCAGCGGCTGATGACGGCCGATCCTGGCGGCTCGGTTCTGAAGCCGGACGCAGCACGAGACTGCCTGTTCACCTCCACGACCAGCTACACGTGCACTCTGAATGAGGATCTGGCGTTCCACAATGGGCATCCTCTGACCTCCAGCGACGTGAAGTTCAGCATCGAGCGGGCAACACGGCTCAACGTTCCGGGCTCCTCAGCCGGGTCGCTGACCTCGCTTCGCAGGATTCTGACGCCAGATCAAAAAACGGTACGGTTCATGCTGAGCAGGCCCGACACCCAGTTTGGGTGGGCGTTGGCCTCGCCGGCGGCTTCGATCGTCGATGAAGAGGTCTACGATGCGGATCGGCTGCGGGCTCTGGATGACCCCATCGTTGGGTCTGGCCCCTTCGTGGTCAACAAATACACCGGGAACCAGCTGCAACTCAGCCGCTACGAGGCGTACGTCGGACGGACGCCTGCCCAGCTTCCGGCGCTCGTCTATCGCAGTGTGGTCGACACGCCGACGCTGGAGGACGCAATGAGCAAAGGCACCGTCGACGTGGTTTGGAGGGGTCTGGATGCACCCGCGGTCACACGATTCAGCCAGCAGGTGGATCAAAGCCCGAATGGCGAGACCGTCAACGGCTTTACTCAGAACGTCCTCGGGGGCGCGCGGGTGCTGCAACTCGAGTGGTCGCCGACTTCGCGCATGCGGTCGAACAAGGCGTTGCGGCAGGCAATTGCGGTTGCCCTGCAACGGGACCGTACTTCGGATTCCATCGTGCCAATAGGGGTGGAGGGGCATACGTCCGCATTCCCGACCGGTGGTCGGGCCAAGCCACGGGTGACCTGGAAGAGCCGCGTCAAGCTCACGCTCGGCTACGACGCGTCCACCCCCAACGGCAGGGACGTTGCGACCCAGATCCGCATCCGTTTGGAGGACACTGGCGGGCTGAGCGTACAGCTCAAGCCTGGAGTCACGGATGCGGACCTGAACCTTGTGGACCGGAAAGCTTGGACGGCGACAGCCCTCGCTTGGCTGCAGCCATATCTGGATGCGCCGCTGCCGACTGCCGCGTCAACTGTCAACACCATCGAAACCCAGTTTCGGGCAACCACGGAGAGCGATACTGCGTCTCAGCTGCTGGCAGCGTTGCAGCGGCAGGCGGCCGTGGATCTGATCGTGCTGCCGATAAGCCAGTCCGACGAGCATGTCTACCTACGGCGCGGGGTGGAGATGAACGGCGGCTCTTTTGGTCCTGGCATGCAGCTTGGATTCTTCGGTATCAGCAATGGCTGAGGAGCTCCAGCTATCAGGCGTGCGGCTCGGACCGCTGCAGGTCGGCGAACGGATTACCCTGACCGATCCGAAAGGCCGGCGCCATTCGGTCGTGCTTACGGCGGGTGGACAGTTCCACACAGCTAAGGGTGCCGTCAGTTACGACGACCTCATCTCGCGTCCTGAGGGGATCGTGGTGAGCTCGACGGGTGGCACGCAGTTCTTGGCGATGAGGCCGTTGCTCAACGAGTTCACCGTGAGCATGCCGCGCGGCGCGGCCGTGATCTATCCCAAGGACGCGGCCCAGATCCTGATGAGTGCCGACATTTTTCCTGGCGCCCGGGTGCTGGAAGCGGGCGCCGGATCGGGCGCACTGAGCTGCAGCCTGCTGCGGGCGATCGGTCCAGGCGGTCGGTTGCTCTCTTACGAGCGGCGCGAGGATTTCGCAGCGATCGCCCGACGCAACGTCGAGAACTTCTTCGGCGCCAACCCACCCAACTGGGATCTGCGAGTTGCTGATCTGCGCGAGGCACTCACCGGAGAACCTCTGGACCGCGTGGTATTGGACATGCTGGCCCCGTGGGATTGCGTAGCAGCACTGGCCGGATTGCTCGTTCCAGGTGGGGTGTTCTGCGCCTACGTCGCGACCACAACCCAGCTCGCCGAGACGGTGGAGACTTTGCGGGTTCACAGCGGCTTCACCGAGCCCGAGGCGACCGAATCACTGGTCCGGGCCTGGCACGTTGAGGGGCTGGCGGTACGGCCGCGGCACGATATGGTAGGCCACACCGGATTTGTGATCACAGCTCGGCGACTGGCAGCAGGGTTCGCAGCACCGTTACGCAAACGTCGCCCAGCGCGCGGCGCGTACGGAGACGATTACAAAGGGCCCGGCAGCCAGCCCGGGTAGGGTCTTGGCAGGAGGTGTGTCATGACCGGACCTATCCACGATCGCGTTCCGTCCGAGGACCGCGAATCTTTGATAGCCCAGATCGGTGCGCTCAGAGACGAGCTTGATCGGCTCCGGGAACGGGCATCGACGCATCCGCACGACATTGCAATGCTGGAACGGCGTCTGGCCGATGCCCGCTCCGACGCCCGGACGACCGCCGCCAACAACGAGCGCCTCGCGGCGACGCTCCGTGAGGCGCGGGACCAAATCGTTTCACTGAAGAATGAGGTTGACCGGCTCGCGCAACCACCAGCCAGCTTCGCTGTCTTCCTCGCCGCGCGCGAGGAGCACACCGCAGACATCTTTACCGCTGGTCGCAAGATGCGTGTCAGCGTGAGCCCGGATGTTGATCTTGATGCCCTGACGCCCGGCAAGGAGGTGATGGTCAACGAGGCGATGAACGTGGTGAAGGTCCTGGAGTTCGACGAGGTCGGTGAGGTCGTGCTGCTCAAGGAGATGCTCGAGGACGGCGACCGGGCGCTGGTGATCGGGCACGGCGACGAGGAGAGCGTCGTCCGGCTCGCGCATCGGCTCCATGATCAACACTTGCGCTCCGGAGACTCCCTGCTGATCGACCGCAGGGTGCATTTCGCGTACGAGCGGATCCCGAAGCTTGATGTTGAGGAGCTGGTGCTGGAGGAAGTGCCCGACATTGACTACACGGTGATCGGCGGTCTGGGCAACCAGATCGAGGCGATTCGTGATGCGGTCGAACTACCCTTCCTGCACAAGGAACTCTTTGCCGAGCACGAGCTCAAGGCACCGAAGGGAATCTTGCTCTACGGACCGCCTGGCTGTGGCAAAACCTTGATCGCAAAGGCCGTCGCGAACTCGCTTGCCAAGAAGGTCACCGAGCTGTCCGGCGAGGAAGGGCGCAGCTTCTTCCTGAACATCAAGGGGCCTGAGCTGCTGAACAAGTACGTCGGTGAAACAGAGCGGCACATCCGGCTGGTTTTCCAGCGGGCCCGTGACAAGGCAACCGATGGAATGCCGGTGATCGTCTTCTTCGACGAGATGGACTCGCTGTTCCGGACCCGTGGCTCTGGGGTGTCCTCCGACGTGGAGAACACCATCGTGCCGCAGCTGCTGAGCGAGATCGACGGTGTCGAAGGGCTGGACAACGTGATCATCATCGGAGCCTCGAACCGTGAGGACATGATCGATCCGGCCATCCTGCGACCCGGCCGGCTGGACGTGAAGATCAAGATCGAGCGACCTGATGCGGAAGGCGCTCGAGAGATCTTCAGCAAGTACCTGACTCCCACCCTGCCGCTGCATCCGGAGGATCTCGCTGA
Source organism: Propionibacteriaceae bacterium (assembly GCA_035489975.1). GTDB lineage: Bacteria > Actinomycetota > Actinomycetes > Propionibacteriales > Propionibacteriaceae > Microlunatus. Next base: position 3,661 of record DATHIJ010000032.1, read on the forward strand.
ATTCGATCATGACGCGCGGGTATGCGTGCAGGCCATGATCGACCGCACCGTGGGCCGGATGTATGAGGAGTCAGAGGAGAATCAGTTCCTGGAGGTCACCTACGCCGGCGGCGACAAGGAGGTCTTGTACTTCAAGGACTTCAACTCCGGGGCGATGATTCAAAACATCGTGGACCGGGCCAAGAAGATGGCGATCAAGGACTTCCTCGAGACTGGCGTACGAGGCTTGCGGATTGGTCACTTGATGCAGGCCTGCTTGGATGAGTTCGCCGAGAACGAGGACCTGCCCAACACCACCAACCCTGACGACTGGGCAAAGATCTCCGGGAAGAAGGGCGAACGAATCGTCTTCATCCGCACGCTCATCTCCTCCAAGCAGGGCACCCAACCGGGCCGGTCGATCGACACGGTGTCCAACACCGGCCAGTATCTGTAGGACGCTCCGCTCGCGCACATCGCTACATGGCATGTGTGCCATGTACAGCGTGAAGAGCCTCGGTACAGCCTCGCGCACAGCCTCGAGTGCGCCTCAACCGCCCATCGCGCGCGAGCGGAGTGGGAGATTGCTGCGCTCTCGACACGGGGAATGCCTGTCAAGCGGGACCTGATCAACGCATCACTCACGAGAGCTGAGCACGGACGACCTCGACATGCGGCGCTCGAAGACACGG
>DATHIJ010000033.1:0-6477 GCA_035489975.1 Propionibacteriaceae bacterium
GCCGAGAAGTCACCCGGTCCGAGCAGGTAACCGACCAGCCAGCAGGTCAACGCCGACGCTGTGGCCCACACGAGCACCACGAGCACCACAAGCCAGCCAAGATCACGAAGCCAACGCCAAGCTGCGAGTCCCAGCAGCACGCCTACCACGAGGCCGATTGCGCAGAACCACGCATCGCTGGCGATGAACTGCGTCAGGCCTCGCTCCGATGTGGAGGCTGCCCCACCACTGTTCAGTTCGTACCCGGGAGGTTTCACAAGCAGCCACCACAGCACCCCGGCGGCGGCACCCAACCCGAGCGAGGCGGCCGCGAAGCCCGCCACCCGGACGCCGAGGCTCCGGATGCGACGAGTCGGTCTGGGAGGTGATTCGTTCAGGACGCCAGACACGATGGACCCAGCAGAGCCTTGAGGTCGGCCATCAGCGGAGGCGACGGAGTCACCCTCAGCCGCTCGTCGAGCTTCATCACGGTGGTCTTGTCAGCAGACCGCAGCCGCAGTCGCACCTCGGTCGGTCCGGGATGCGCCGCGAGCACCTCACGGAGCTGTTGCACGACCTGGGGCGTGCATCGGGTTGCCGACAACGAGATCACCACCGGCTCGCTTCTCACGTCAGTGATGTCAGGAAGGCTGAGCTCCAAGGCACTCAGAGACACCACATCGTCCTCGACCTTCACCCTGCCTTTGATCTTCACAACGGTGTCGGTGGCCAGCACGGTGGACACCATCTCGTACGCCTTTGGGAAAAGCAAAACCTCGATCGACGCCTCCAGGTCCTCGACGGTGATCACCGCCCAAATGTCCCCACGGCGCGTCGTTTTGCGGGTGATGTTGGTGATCATGCCGGCGATCGTCACGGTGCTTTCCCGGGGACCGTCCTCGGCGAGGAGCTCGCCGATGCCGATGTCGCGTTCTGCAGCCAGGATGTGTTCCAAGCCTTGCAGCGGATGATCGCTGACGTACAGGCCGAGCATCTCGCGCTCGAACGCCAGCTTGGTTCGCTTGTCCCAATCGGGCAGGTCGGGAACGCTGCCCGTCAGCACTGGATCGGTGTCCGCCAGCTCGCCGAAAAGATCATCCTGACCGTTGGCCTCGTTCCGCTTGAGGTCAAGCACTCCGTCAACTGCCGCCTCGTAAACACTCATCAGGGCCCGCCGGGAATGCCCCATCGACTCGAAGGCACCGGCCTTGATCAGCGACTCGATCACCCGCTTGTTGCACACCACCAACGGCACCTGGTCCAGGAAGCCGTGGAAGTTCACCGCCTTCCCGTACGCCTCCCGAGCAGCAACGATCCCGTCCACCACGTTGTGCCCGACGTTGCGTACCGCGGTCAGGCCGAAGCGGATATCGGCACCGACCGGAGTGAAGTTCGCTGCTGATTCGTTGACGTCCGGCGGCAGCACCTGGATTCCCATGCGGCGGCACTCGTTGAGGTACACCGCCATCTTGTCTTTGTCGTCCGCTACCGAGGTGAGCAACGCCGCCATGAATTCCGCGGGGAAGTTGGCCTTGAGATACGCAGTCCAGTAGGAGACCATTCCGTACGCCGCGGTGTGCGCCTTGTTGAAGGCGTAGTCCGAGAACGGGACCAAGGTGTCCCAAAGCGCGGTGATCGCGGCGTGTGAATAGCCGTTCGCCTGCATGCCCGCGGAGAAGGGCACGAATTCGGCGTCGAGGATCTCCTTCTTCTTCTTGCCCATGGCCCGGCGCATGTTGTCCGCCTGGCTCAGGGTGAAGCCGGCCACCTTCTGGGCAATCGCCATGACCTGCTCTTGGTAGACGATCAGGCCATGAGTGGTGCCGAGAATCTCGGCTAACGGCTCGGCCAACTCAGGGTGGATCGGCTTGATCTCTTGCCGTCGGTTCTTGCGGAGCGCATAGTTCGTGTGACTATCTGCTCCCATGGGTCCCGGCCGGTAGAGCGCCAGCACCGCTGAGATGTCCTCGAAGTTGTCCGGACGCATCAGCCGCAACAGCGATCGCATCGGCCCGCCGTCAAGCTGGAACACGCCTAGCGTCTCGCCCCGCCCGAGCAGTGCGAACGCCGCCGCGTCGTCCAGCGGTAGATCCTCCAACACAAGGGTGAACCCGCGGTTGAGTGCGATGTTGGACACTGCATCGTCGAGCACGGTGAGATTGCGCAGGCCCAGGAAGTCCATCTTCATCAGGCCCAGCGACTCACAAGTCGGATAGTCGAACTGCGTGATGATTGCGCCGTCTTGCTCCCGGCGCATGATCGGGATGATGTCGATCAGGGGGGCGCTGGACATGATCACGCCGGCGGCGTGCACGCCCCACTGCCGCTTCAGGCCTTCCAGATCCTTCGCGGTGTCCACGACCGTCTTGACGTCCGGATCGACCTCGTAGAGCCCCCGAAACTCCCCGCCCTCGCCGTAGCGTGAATGCTCGCGGTCGAAGAGCTTGCCGAGCGGCACGTCCTTGCCCATCACTGGCGGCGGCATCGCCTTGGTGATCTTTTCGCCGACGCCGAACGGGTAACCCAAGACGCGGGAGGCATCCTTCACCGCTTGCTTGGCCTTGATCGTCCCGTACGTGACGATCTGGCTCACTCTGTCCTCACCGTACTTTTCGGTGACGTAGCGAATCACCTCGCCGCGTCGGCGCTCGTCGAAATCGATGTCGAAGTCCGGCATCGAGACGCGGTCAGGATTGAGGAAACGCTCGAAGATCAGTCCGTGGACGAGCGGGTCAAGATCAGTGATCCGCATCGCGTACGCAGCGATCGAGCCGGCGCCCGAGCCACGTCCGGGGCCGACGCGAATGCCGTGCTCTTTCGCCCAGTTGACGAAGTCCGCAACGACCAGGAAGTACCCGGCGAAGCCCATCGAGATGATCACGCCGGTCTCGAAGTCGGCCTGCTTTCGCACTGTGTCGGGAATCCCGCCGGGATAGCGTCGCCGTAGGCCCGCTTGGACCTCATGTACGAACCAGGAATCCTCGGTCTCACCCTCTGGGCACGGGTAGCGCGGCATGTAGGTGCCATTGCCTTCGGTGAATGACACCTCACACCGTTCGGCGATTGCCAAGGTGTTGTCGCACGCCTCGGGGATCTCTGCAAACAACGCGCGCATCTCGGCCGGTGACTTGAGGTAGTAGCTATCGCCTTCGAACTTGAAGCGATTCCCCTCGGCCATGGTGGAGCCGGTCTGCACGCAGAGCAGCACCTCGTGAGCCGCGGCGTCGGCCTGCTGGGTGTAATGCAGATCATTGGTGGCGACCAGCGGCAGCTTGAGCTCTCGCGCAATTCGCAGCAGGTCCTCGCGGACGCGACGCTCGATGGTGTTGCCGTGATCCATCAGCTCGACGTAGTAGTTGCCGGCGCCGAATAGATCCCGGAATTCCCCGGCGCTGGCGACGGCGTCGCTGTACCGACCCAGGCGCAGATAGGTCTGCACCTCTCCGCCCGGACAGCCGGTGGTAGCAATCAGCCCACTCGCGTAGCGGGCGAGCAGCTCGCGATCAATACGCGGTTTGTAGAAGTAACCCTCTAAAGACGCCAGCGAGCTCAGCCGGAACAGATTGTGCATGCCCGGAGTGTTCTCTGCCCAGATCGTCATATGCGTGAAGGCACCGCCACCGCTCACATCGTCAGAGCCGCCGTCACCCCAGAGGACTCGTCGACGCTCGGATCGGTGAGTCTTTGGGGTGAGATAGGCCTCGATACCGACAATCGGCTTCACAGAGGAGGACTTGGACGCCTTGTAGAACTCGTGCGCACCGAAGGTGTTGCCGTGATCGGTGATGGCGATGGCCGGCATACCCATGCGCTCGCAGCCGGAGAACAGGTCGCCGACGCGCGCTGCCCCATCGAGCATCGAATACTCCGAGTGCACGTGCAGGTGGACGAATGAGCCGTCCCCAGGTTGCGTGCTTCCCGGCATACCTGCACCAACCTCCAAATCGAACCTTGCTGCGCACGTCCTGCCGGACGCGAGCGGGGAAGCTCAGCAAGCGCCTACATTAGTCGCCCGATTTCCCCATACCAGTCTGCGACGCGCCTCTGACACATCGGTCGGGACTTGCTCAGTCGGAGAAGTACTCCCCGCAAAGGGACTGCCGCCCGGTTGACCGAACGCCGTTAGTCCCGGCACAGCGCCAACACCTTCTCTACGGTCCGGATGTTGCGGACGGTCGAGCTCACGCCAACGATGTTGCTGAACTTCTCGGCCAGTTTGCTCTTGCCAATGCCCTTCGAGTAGTTGACGTAGACCTGCTGGCCGGAAAATGTGAACGGCTCGTAGTCCTTGGCGACCGCGGCCACCTTCTCCTTGGCGTCCGCGGCCGGCGTCTTCGTCAGGAAGGCCACCGTGACCTGGCTCTGATTGCCATCCGGATAAGGGTTTTCCGCCAGAATCTTCTTCAGTTGCGCTGGAGTCCGCACCGCAACATCGATCGGTCGGCCGAAGGTCTTCTTGATCGCGTCGGAGATCTCCCGCTCCACAGTCGCCGCATTCTTGGTCGAACTGATGATCAAGTTACCGCTGTTGATGTACGTCGCGACATCGGTGTATCCCAGATCTTCGGCGATGGCCCGCAGCGACGGCATGGAGATCTTGTTGCTGGGCCCGAGGTTGACCCCGCGGAGGAAGGCGACGTAGGTAGCCACACTGCCATCCTCGCAGCCTTCGGTCCTGCCCTCGACTCCCTTATCTCCAAAACCGAGTGCGCAGTAACTGCCCATCCCAAGCCGCTTGAGTGGGCCGTTACTGCGCACTCGATGCTGTCGAGCTGCAGCCCGCCACAGGCGCGGCGGCATTGCACCGTAGCGTCGGCCTCATGGAACCCGTGCCTACAGCCACCGAGTCAATCGAGGACTTCTTCGCCCGGTACACCGGCTATCTCACCGCCGGAGACATCGAGGGACTCGCCGCCATCTACCACTATCCATCTCTTGCCGTGACGGCCATGGCTTGCCTGGCCATCACCGATCCGCAGCAATCCCGCGACTTCTTCAGTCAGGGCCAGCACTTCTACCGCAGCCGCGGGATCCAGGGGGTACACGCCCGCGACATCGTGACCGATGCAGAGGTTCCCGGCATCTGGGTGGGTCGTCTCGTGTTGGAGAATCTCGACGAGCGCGGAGCGGCGGTAAGCCTCGAACGCAATGCCTACCAGGTGGTCACCGCCGCTGACGGAACGCGCCGGATCGCGGTGTCCACCCCACTGGACGCGTACAACTCCGATCAGTCCAGCGAGCCAACAACGGTATAGGTTTCGCGGGCCGCGGTGGCTAGCTGTCCCTATCTCGCTCCGCTCGGATTGGCGTTTCTCCGCACAAGTCCACGAAGATCGGCAGTTCTTGCCATTTTGAGATTCGTTTGTGGCCCTGTGCGGAGGAACGTGATCAAAGGAGGCTCAGACTCCGAGGAGCCGGCCAGGACGCTGCCGCATGAAGACGGCCCAGGTGACCAAGCAGCACACCACGTAACAGGCAATGAAGGCCGATATAGGCGCCATCACCGTTCTTCACTGTGAAGAACGATTGCCGGAAGGCCAGGTTGACCATGACGCCGCCCATGCACCAATCCCCCAGCCAACCCGATCCAGGCTCCCGAAGGCGGATCGCACGGTGATCAGCCTCCGCCAAATCAAGCCCAGCCCCGACCTCGAGCTGCGCCCTCAGCGACTACTCCCGATGGCGCCACGGGTTCACGATGCGTACGCCGCAGCCCGCGAAGTCACGCTCGTTGCGCGTCGCGAGCGCCATGTCTCGCGAGGCTGCGATGGACGCGATCTGAGCGTCCATCGGATCAATTGCATTCCCTGCGCGTTCCTTAGCGGCCACGAGTCGGCCGTACACCAACGCCGCCTCAACATCGAACGGCATGATGTGATCAGCCATCTCGACGAAAAGAGAACGGTAGGACTGCTCCAGGGACGTGCGACGTCGCCCACGAGGCAGTCGTTCAAGTCCGTAGGTGATCTCGGCAACAGTGACCGCAGTCGAGAACAGCTCGGTCGGCCGCTGTGCAGCAACCCACGCTGTGACCGCTGCATCCGGCCGAGCCCGCATGAGCTCGCTCGTGACATTGGTATCGAGAATGATCACGAGAGGTTGATCGGTCGTTGCCGTCGCTCGCGATGAGGAAGCTCCAGGTCCACGCCACCGTGTTCGAGGCTGATTGCTCGGATCGCATCGAACAGACCGACAGGTCGCGACAGCTCAGATACCGCGTCAGCCAAGATCGCGCGGATCTCCGCCTCCATCGAACGGCCGTGCTCGGCCGCCCTGACCCGTAACCTCGCCTTCACGTCGGGGTCGAGATTACGAATGCTGATTGCGGTCATTGCCATCACCTCTGACAGCAATGCTAGCAAGCAGCAGTAGACTGCTGTGCGTCTTGTTGCATTCGGGACCGACGGCTGCCGCCCTCCGTCTCGGGATGGCCAACGAGGGATTGATACGAGGATTCGACCCTCGTTTGCGGTCTTGAGGGGCTGTTGCAATTTGGGG
>DATHIJ010000034.1:0-7148 GCA_035489975.1 Propionibacteriaceae bacterium
TTCGTACCGCTCGCTGCGAGCGTCGGTGGGCGGGTCCAGGAGCGCGCCGCGCGAGCAGAGAACCAATCGCAACTGCCGGTTATCTCTGGTCCTGACGGTTACGATGAAGCAGTGGCACGAGGTGATGGCCTGCTGAACCACGACATCGATCCCCAGGATCGTGGGCCACAGGATGCATGTGGCGTCTTCGGGGTCTGGGCGCCGCGCGAGGAGGTCGCGAAGCTCACCTACTTCGGGCTTTACGCGCTGCAGCACCGAGGCCAGGAGTCGGCGGGAATTGCGGTCAGCAAGGGCTCACAGATCGTGGTCTTCAAAGACATGGGCCTGGTGTCGCAGGTCTTCAACGAAGCGACGCTGGACTCGCTGGGCAATGCGCACCTGGCCATCGGTCACTGCCGCTACTCCACGACCGGCGCCAGCGTTTGGAAGAATGCGCAGCCAACGTTCCGCTCGACTGCCGTCGGGAGTCTCGCGCTGTGCCACAACGGCAATCTGACCAACACGTTGGAGCTGCAGACCTGGCTGAAGGAACGCGACAAACATAATGGCTCGCTGCTCCCCGGATCGCTGTCCAACGACGCGACCAGCGACACGTCGCTGATCACTGGACTGATGGCTACCTACTCAGGTTTCAGCACCGAGGAGGCGGCGTTGGAAGTGCTGCCCAAGCTGCGTGGCGCATTCAGCCTGGTCTTCATGGACGAGGAAACCCTGTACGCGGCGCGGGATCCGCAGGGGATCCGGCCATTGGTGCTGGGCCGGCTGGAGCGCGGCTGGGTGGTCGCGAGCGAGACCGCGGCGCTGGACATCGTGGGGGCTACGTTCATCCGCGAGATCACACCAGGTGAGCTGATCGCCGTGGATGCCAACGGGCTGCGGAGTCGCACTTTCGCCCAGGCCGACCCGAAGGGTTGCCTGTTTGAGTACGTCTATCTGGCCCGGCCCGACACCATGATTTCGGGTCGCCGGTTGCACTCGGTGCGGGTCGAGGTTGGGCGTACGCTGGCCCGCGAGTTTCCGGCGGAGGCTGATCTGGTGATCCCGGTGCCTGAATCGGGCACGCCGGCGGCGATCGGATACGCCGAAGCCTCGGGCATCCCGTACGGGCAGGGGCTGGTCAAGAACTCCTACGTCGGCCGTACCTTCATCCAGCCAAGTCAGACCATTCGCCAGCTCGGGATCCGGCTGAAGCTGAACCCGCTCCGCGATGTGATCACGGGCAAGCGTCTGGTTGTAGTTGACGACACCATCGTGCGCGGCAACACGCAGCGTGCGATCGTGCGGATGCTGCGCGAGGCAGGAGCGAGCGAGGTGCACGTACGCATCTCAGCTCCGCCGGTGAAGTGGCCGTGCTTCTACGGCATCGACTTCGCCACGCGCGCTGAACTCATCGCCAATGGCCTGGACACGGACGAGATCTGTCGCTCGATTGGGGCGGATTCGCTGGGTTACGTCTCACTGGACGGTCTGGTTGCAGCAACGCAGATCGGCAAGCAGGCGCTCTGTCGCGCGTGCTTCGACGGCATCTATCCGGTTGAGTTGCCGCTCAGCGAGCGGCTGGGTAAGTCCATCCTCGAGGACCCGGCCGACCTGGAGCCCGTGGCTTCTGGAGTCGGTGCTGCCGATGCCCTCACCCGCCCCTAACTCCCTCACTCCCGCCGACTTGTCAGAATCTGAGGGGGCTATAGGCCCCTCAGCTTCTGACAAGTCGGCGTACGCGGCGGCTGGGGTGGACATCGCAGCTGGTGACCGCGCTGTCGAGTTGATGAAGGAATGGGTCGCCAAGGCCCAGCGCCCAGAGGTGATCGGTGGCATTGGCGGCTTCGCCGGATTGTTTGACGCGAGCGCGCTCGCGCAACGCAATCATCCAGTTCTTGCCACCTCGACCGACGGCGTGGGCACCAAGGTCGCCATCGCCCAGGCCCTGGACCGCCACGACACCATCGGGTTCGACCTGGTCGGCATGGTGGTCGACGACCTTGTCGTGTGCGGAGCCGAACCGCTGTTCATGACCGACTACATCGCCTGTGGCAAGGTCGATCCGGAACGCATCGCGGCAATCGTGCAAGGAATAGCCATGGCCTGCACGGAGGCCGGCTGCGCACTCTTGGGCGGCGAAACCGCCGAGCATCCTGGACTGCTGGGACCGCATGAATACGACCTAGCCGGTGCCGCAACCGGAGTGGTGGACAGAGATCAGATCCTGGGCGCAGATCGGGTCAGATCCGGCGACGTCGTGCTGGCCATGGAGTCTTCCGGGCTGCATTCCAACGGCTATTCACTCGTCCGGCACGTACTCGACAAGCAGCCGAGCTGGACGTTGGACCGCTACGTTCCCGAGCTCGGCCAGACCCTCGGCGACGAGCTGCTGACGCCGACCCGCGTCTACGCCCGCGACTGCCTCGCGCTGATCGGGGGAGTCGAGATGCATGCGATGAGCCATGTCACCGGAGGCGGGCTGGCGAGCAATCTTGCTCGGGTCATTCCGGACTCATGCCAGGTCAACATCGACCGAACGACGTGGCATCCTGCACCCATCTTCAGACTCATCAAGCGGCTCGGCGAGATCTCACAGTCCGACCTGGAAGCAACGTTCAACATGGGCGTTGGCATGGCGGCGGTGGTGCCTTCAGATTCCGCCGACGATGCCGTTCGACTCCTCGCGGAGCGCGGGCTGCGCTCCTGGGTTTGCGGGTCAGTTGTGTCCGCCGGCTCGCGCGGTGGGCGACCGGTGAGCTTGTTTGGGCAGTACGCGGGGGGATGATCCAGCGTGGCCAGCACCATATCCACCAGGCGTTCCGACACTGGTACCGTCGCTTTGCACCCTTGGGACCATTAGGTAGCCTTTCCCTCACGACATTAACCATTCTGAGCCGCGGCCACGCCGCAGGCAGACAACGTGCGAGGGGGTCGACCCGATATGGGGCGCGGCCGTGCAAAAGCAAAGCAGACGAAGGTTGCCCGCGAACTTAAGTACCGATCCTTCGATACCGACTTCTCATCGTTGGAGCGCGAACTTCGGTCAGGGTCAGAGGCCCATGAAGTGCCACCGGCATATGCCGACCTCGTAGAGGAATATGAGGAAGACGACGAGGATCCCTCCGGCGACGAGCGCGAGTACGGCCACCTTCGGAAGTCAGGGTAAGAAACCCGCCCAATCGCCTCCTGCTGGCAATAGCCTGATCGCATGAGCCAGAACCCTCAAGACACGCCCGATCAACCGCAGTTCCCGACTGAGCCTGATCCGGCCGATCCTAGCGAGACAGTCGCCAGCCCCAAGCGGGCGGCCAGCGACAGCGCCGCTGACACCACCCCAGACTTGGCCGGTACCGCTGACACGACCCCAGACTTGGCTGGTGCGCCGGCGTCTGAGGAGACGGGCGCTGGGCCTTCCGACCCGTACGGATATACCGCCCAGCAGACTCCACCGCCGTACGGTCAGCCAACCCCCGAGGGATACCAGCAGCAGACCTATACCGACCCCAACTCCGGCTATCAGCAACCGGGTTATCAGCAGGATTACGGCAGCCAGTATCAGCAACAGGGCGGCTACCAGCAGCAGGGCTACCAGCCGTACGGCGACCCGAACCAACAGGCATCCCCCCAACAGGGTTATCCGCCGCAGGGGTATCAGCCGCAGCAGTACGGCCAGCCCGGCTATCCGCAGCAGCCGTACGCGTACGCAGGCCCGACGCCAGTGTCGGAGAGCGATGAGAAGACCTGGGGGATCATCTCCCACATCAGCATCCCGTTCTTCGGTTTCATCGGCCCACTCATTGCCTACCTGCTCTACAAAGATCGCAGCGCGTGGTTGAAGCAGACCACGACCGAGGCGCTGAACTTCTCAATCTTGTACAGCATCGCTTATGTGATCAGCGTGATCACAATCACCTTCGTCATCGGGTTGATCTTGTGGCCGCTGGTGTTCATCGTCGCGTTGATCTTCTGCATCCTGGGCACGATCGCCGCCAACAAGCACGAGTTCTACAGGTACCCGATCAACATACGGTTCATTAAGTCGTAGACCCTCCTGGGACTATGGGGGAGTGACCACCTGGAGTCCCGACTTCCTGGACGGCTACGAAGTAACCGAACTCGCCCTCCCTAGCGTCGAGCCTGCGGCTGGTGAGCCTCCCGATGTCGGCGTGGTGGCAACGCTGATCCGGAAAACATCCGATCGGGTTGCGAGGCGCGCGGTCCTCTACCTGCACGGCTGGAACGACTACTTCTTCCACACCCACCTCGCCGATTACCTGAGCGACCTTGGCTATGACTTCTACGCGCTCGACCTGCGACGTTACGGGCGAAGCATCCGGCCAGGTCAATTCCGGGGGTTCATCACCAACCTCGACGATTACTCACTTGAGCTTGATGCTGCGGCTGATCTGATTGCGGCTGACCATGATCGACTGCTGCTCATGGGCCACTCCACGGGCGGGCTGATCGCCGCCCTATGGGCTGCCCGCAACTCCGAGCGCCTCGAGGGTCTGATCCTCAACTCGCCATGGCTCGACTTGCAGGGCTCGGCCATCGTGCGAACCCTAGGCACGCCAGTGATCGACAGGCTGGGCAGTCGAGCGCCTACATCGGTCATTCGGCTCCCGGAGCTTGGCTTCAACGCACGTGCCCTCCATATCAGCTTGGGTGGGGAGTGGGAATACGACCTGCAGCTGAAATCGACACCTGGCCCGCCCATTCGAACCGGTTGGTTACGCGCGATCCTCCTGGGTCATCAGCGGGTTGCGGCTGGGCTGCATATCGGCGTCCCGATCTTGGTGCTCGCGTCGACCACATCTGACTTCTCCCGGCGCTGGCATGAGGGGCTGCGCAACGTCGACGTGGTGCTCGACGTCGAGCAGATCGCGGCACGCGCGGTGCGCCTGGGCCCACATGTGACCGTCGTCAGAATCCCGGAGGGCCTGCACGACATCACGTTGTCCGCGCCGCACGTGCGAAAGCACGCGCTGGATGAGATCGGGCGATTCGTCGAAGCGTACGTGAAGCGCGGACCTTCGTTCTCTGATGGGCCTGTTGGAGGCGGCGCGCGGCACTGATTAGATGAGTCTGTGACCGAGATGCCTCATGTCGTGGTGGTCGGTGCTGGATTCGGGGGCGTCGCAGCGACCGACGAGCTATCCAAAGAAGGGTTCCGGGTTACGCTGATAGACCGGTTCCCCTACAACACCTTTCAGCCGTTGCTTTATCAGGTGGCGACCGGCGGACTGAATCCCGGAGATGTTACCTACGCGCTTCGCTATTTTGCCGCACGGCACGAGGGGGTTCGGTTTCGCTCCGCCAGAGTCGTCGCCATCGACCATGATCAACACGAAGTGGTCTGCGACAACGGCGTCCGGTTCGGTTTCGATTATTTGGTGATCAGCAACGGAATCACGACCAATCACTTCGGAATCCCGGGCGCCGAGGAGTACACGATGTCGATGTACACCCGCGCGGAGGCGCTCCGGGTCCGCGACACGATCTTCGGCAGCCTGGAGATCATTGCCGGTATGTCCGATCCGAACAGGAGCGGCTTCACAGTAGTGATCGTCGGCGGCGGACCAACCGGGGTGGAGATCGCTGGTCAGCTGGCCGAGCTCAAGACTATGACCATCCCGTCGATCTATCCGGAACTCAATCCGGCGCGAGTACATGTCGTCCTCGTCGAGATGACGCAACACCTCTTGGGTCCGTTTGACGACTCGCTGCGCAGGTATGCGTTGCAGGAACTGATCAAGCGCGGCGTGGACGTTCGGCTGAATACTGCGATCTCCGAAGTCGAGGCAGATCGTGTCGACTTCAAGGATGGCTCCTCGATGCCAGTCGATCTGGTCATTTGGGCGGCTGGCGTCTCAGGTGATCCGCTGATCCGGGACTGGGGATTGCCGATCGGTCGGGCGGGGCGGATCGAGGTCCACGAAGACACCCGAGTACTCGGCGAGGAGCGAATCTTCGCGATTGGCGATGCCAGCATCATCGTGAACAACCCGCTTCCGCAGTTGGCTCAGCCGGCTCTGCAAATGGGAAAGTTTGCCGCACGGCAGATCGCCCGGCTGCATCGCGGCCTGGACACCCAGACGTTCAAATACAAAGACAAAGGCATCATGGCGACCATTGGTCGAGGTGACGCCGTACTCCAGATGCCGATCGGGCTCAAGCTCACCGGCATCCCTGCGTGGCTCGGCTGGATTGTGCTGCATATCGCCTATCTGCTTGGCGGGCGTAACCGGGTGCAGACCCTGGTCAACCTCGGTTCCCGCTACATGGGGCCGCGGCGCTCGAGCGCGATCGTGGGCGATGTGCTGCAGACGCCGAAGTTGCGCGCCATCCGGAGCAAGAACGGGTAGCGGCCGGCGGTCTTTCCCAAAGTGCTGGCAAATTGCATCGTCGTTTGATCGGACTGTGCAGGTTGCCAGCAGTTTCTGGGGAATCAGCCCAGCAGTTGGGGTGGCCAGGGCCGGAATCGAACCGGCGACCTTTCACTTTTCAGGCGAACGCTACTACCGACTGAGCTACCTGGCCTCGTCCTGGTGATTGATCCATCACCGCTCTCGCGACCCCGACGGGACTCGAACCCGCGACCTCCGCCGTGACAGGGCGGCGCGCTAGCCAACTGCGCCACGGGGCCTTGTGGCCCAGGGTACGCACCCTTCCGGGCGCCCGCGAAACTATAGCGCAGCACGCGGACCGGGCGGTAAAGCGGACGGCTTTGCGGGCATCAGCATGGTCGGTCGCTGGAGCTCGCTCACGCTATGGTTGCTGTGCTGATCAAGTCCCCATCGTCTAGCGGCCTAGGACTCCGCCCTTTCAAGGCGGCAGCGCGGGTTCGAATCCCGTTGGGGACACAAGATAAAATCGCCTCTGACCAGGTCAAACACCTCGCAACCTAGTGCGCGACGTCAGCCACAGCATGAGTTGAGGGAGCGGGCGGGGAGCGAAACTTCCACCGCAGCGTTGGACGTTGCCACAACCTCAGCCGCATTGGTTCCCTCGGGTGGTCTTGCTCCAGGCCTGTCTCGCGGACACTGGGCCAGGCGTGCGCCGAATCCAGCGGCTCCGATCTGGACCTCCGGTCGTTGGCTGGCCAAGTGGAAGTTGCTCGGTGCGAGCTCGATGGTCGGGCTCATTGGGCCCACTGCGACCCGATCTTG
>DATHIJ010000035.1:0-2179 GCA_035489975.1 Propionibacteriaceae bacterium
TCAACAGAGGGAGGTCTTATGCTGCGCCGACTGAAGTGCGCTGGGCGAATGGCTGTGATTGTTGCCGTATTCCTTACCGCCTGTACGGATTCCGCGATCACCCCACCCAAGACTACGCCACCCTCAAACGAGGATGCAGTGCTACGGAGCCGGGGTGGCTTTCTGGTGCAGGAACCACGCATGCAGGAGCTCCTCGAGCAAGTCACGCGCGAAGTTGCGCTCGCGCTAGGGGATGAGCGGATCCGCCGCCAGGTCTACACAGGCCTGCAGATGTCACCCTACAGCGAGCACAAACCTCATTTCGGCAATTTTCTGCGAGGCCCGGGAATCCCACTGCTGGCAGCGATCGCTGCCGCGCGCGGTGCCACGCCCAGCCCCGGCGCGGCACCTGTCGAGGCTCGTACCGAGGCGGTGCTCGCCACGTTGGATAGCATCGTCGATCTCGAGTTCTACATGCCCGTCAGGCAACACTTCACAGCCTGGGACGGCGACGCGAATCTGATCGTAGCAAGCGCGCTGCGGGACAACGGGAGCACGCCAGTGGGCTTCGACCTCACAGGACAAGCCGTTACGCTGTCCGCGAGTCAGCCTCCTCCGACGCCCACACTTGTCGTCGTTCCAGTCGAGACAGATTTCTCACGCGTGCCAAGCCAGAGCGCACCTCAACGCGCAGACGCCGCAGCTACGGCGGACGTCGGTCCAGGCATTTACATGACTCGCGCCGTCGTGTACTCGGACCACGAAGGCTGGCCCAGAGGAGACCCCGAGTTCGAAGTGCATCTGTTCCAGACCGATGTCGATATGGATTACCTCGACCAAGTATGCGCCGGACAAGCGCAGGACAATATCAACTATCGGTGGAATACCGAGGAGACTCAGGATTGGACCGGCGACGTTGCGCTCGCGACGGAGGGAAGACTGCTCTTGTCGCCGAACAACCAATTTCAAATGTGGGAAGACGATACGGACGCGTGCACGACAACCACAGGTCGCCCGCCAAAAGCCAACGCGTTTACCCGCAGCGAAATGGCGAACATGGCGTCCGCATTGCTGCGCACGGCGGCCACCCAGGGCGGTGATGTCATCGCGTTCATCCAAACGCTCCTCAACATCATTCCTGTCGCGTACACGTGGTTCGATGACGGGGATGATGACGTCGGAATTTTTGAGCTGCCGGGACAATGTTGGCCGACTGCCCCAGGCCCGGTGAAGTTCAACATTCGATCGGTTCGGAGCGGACACCCCATCAACGGCTGGGTAATACTGGATTTTCGCGGGATATCCCAGTCACGCGAGCCATGGTGTGGCCCGTCGGTCTTCATCGATGGACCCAGTGCGTTATCCCCAGGTGAGGAAGGAACGTGGAATGCGAACCCGGTGAACGGATTCCCGCCGTACACATACCAGTGGTACCTGAACGATTCGCCTGCGGGCACCGGGCAAACATTCTCCACGTCTGCAGGAGGAGAGAGCTTCGAAGTCAGCGTGACCGTCACTGATCGGGACGGCAAGCAAGCGAGTGATGCCATGCCCGTTTACGTGATGAGTTGCCCGCCACCGGAGATCATTTGCGAGGAGTGACTAGCCTGGCCAGTGCTCGACCTTGGTGATGATCCCAATCACGCCGGTCGTCGCGTCGCCCCGGACGGGGTCGTGACCGCGGGTCCTTTGACGACCTCGATCGCTTAGATGTCGGCTGGATCGAGGTCGTCGAGGCGCTCGTAGGCCTGACCTCCGGTAAACGACTGCGTCCCGGCGCCGCTCGCGAGGCGAACGGCAGCGATGTACAACAGCGGTGGAATCCATGGTAATGACGACGCCCTTCACGGTGCCGGGCGACTGAGCGGGGTACCGAGCCGGGAACCCCACGAGGAGCAGCGGTGCGCCGAAAACAGTACGGGACGACAACCGCAGTCTGGTCGCCGTCCCGTCGCTAATCGCCCTCATGTGTTCGACTCGATCAGTCCACGATCGCGTCCGGCAGCACGTACTTCATCGGGTTGACCGGCCGGCCGTTCACCCACACCTCATAGTGCAGATGCGGACCGGTGGACAATCCCGTGGAGCCGACTTTGGCGATCGGCTGGCCGCGCTTTACGCGCTGGCCGCGCACGACGAGAATCTTGGAGCAGTGCGCATAGCGCGTCACCAGACCGTAGCCGTGATCGATCGTCAGCAT
>DATHIJ010000036.1:0-2080 GCA_035489975.1 Propionibacteriaceae bacterium
CGAGCCGGCGGACATGTTGCGTGCCATCCGGTTAGTCGCTGCGGGGGAGTCCCTGTTGTCACCGTCGGTCACTCGGCGGGTGATCGAATCGTTCGCATCCAGATCGCCAATCCTCAAGAAGCATCCGCAGTTGTCGGAGCTGACTGATCGAGAGCGCGAGGTACTGACATTGATCGGGGAAGGGCTGAGCAATGACGAGATCGCGCAGCGGTTGGTAGTCAGCCGAGCGACGGCGCGTACCCACGTCAGCCGGGCGATGATCAAACTGAGGGCGCGCGATCGGGCGCAGCTTGTGGTCATCGCCTACCAGTCCGGCTTGGTGCGCTGAGGCGTGAGCAAGCTGGGTATAGCCCGGCCGAGTGACGTCTCAGGCCAGTGGGAGCGTCGGCCGAGGCGGTTCATGAGTCTCGGCTGCCTGCGCTGCGATCCGCCCGCGCTGCTCGAACACAAACTCACGACCCACCGGTTCACCGTGGCCTGGAACCGCAATGGTCGTCGCCGTCATAAGTCCGATCACGGCATCCAACGTGGCCGGCCATTCATCTCGTACCGAGTCGGGGCCAAACGACGGGGGCCCGGCCGATTCCAGCAGGTCTCCGGCAAACAACATGTCCGCATCGGGCACCACGACCACGAGGTCTCCCTCGGTATGCCCTCGGCCAAGGTGGGCGATCTCCACTCGCCGGTCACCCAGGTCGAGTGCCGTCGCGACCGCTATCTCCATGTTCGGCCGCCCCAGCTCTTGAGAGTCCAGGCCGAGCCGCCTTGCTTCGGTTGCGGCTTCGGCGGAGGAGAGTCTGACCTGCACTGACTCATGGGCGATCCGTGGCACATCGGCAAAAGCAGCCAGACCGAAGGCGTGGTCGTAGTGCCAGTGAGTCACCACGACCGCAGTCAGTGGCAGGTCGGTCACGCCGGCAAGCGCCGCGCGAATCGTACGGCCGTGCTCGGGACTCGACCCGGTGTCGACCAGCAGCGCGCGCTGCGATCCAACGATGAGTCCGAGATTCACCGACTCGGGCTCAGCCACGGCCACAAACACGCCTGATCGCACCTCACGCCAGGGCCCGAGCGTTGATGTGGCGGCCGGTTCGACAGCCGATGACGGCTCGGTCATCACGCTAGACTGGCACTCTGTTTGTGCGAGTGCCAACCCGTACGCCGCATGTCGGCACCCGGCAGGGACGTGTCAGGAAGGAGACGCATGGACGACCGCAAGCTCGAAGTGCTCCGCGCCATCGTCACCGACTACGTCTCCAGCCAGGAGCCAGTCGGGTCCAAATCGTTGGTCGAACGCCACGACCTCGGCGTTTCGCCGGCGACGGTCCGCAACGACATGGCTGCGCTCGAAGAAGAGGGCTACATCACCCAGCCGCACACCAGTGCTGGCCGCATCCCAACGGATAAGGGTTATCGACTGTTCGTGGACCGCCTGGGCTCGCTGAAGCCGCTGTCCTCCGCAGAGCAACGTGCCATCCAGACCTTCCTTTCAGGAGCGCTCGATCTGGATGACGTCCTGCTGCGGACTGTCAGATTGCTAGCCCAGGTCACCCAACAGGTCGCGATCGTGCAATATCCGACGCTCAGCCACTCCATCGTCCGTCATGTTGAAATCGTGTCGATGTCGCCATCTCGCCTGTTGCTGATCCTCATCACCTCTACCGGCAGGATCGAGCAGCGCGCGCTCGAGATTCCAGAGCACGACGAGCAAACGCTTGCCGAACTGCGAGCACATCTCAATGCGGCCACGGTCGGGAATACCTCTCCGCAGGCAGCAGTTCGGTTGAGCAGGCTCAGCGGATCGCTGCCGCCGTCGCTGCAGATGATCGGCCAGGCCGCGATCGCGACCCTGCTGGAGATGGTGAGCAGTGAGGCGTCAGGGAGGATGGTGGTTGGCGGAATGCCAAATCTGACCCGTTACGGCTCTGAGTTCGAGACCACGGTCAAGCCGATGTTGGAGGCGCTGGAGGAGCAGGTGGTTTTGCTGAAGTTGCTGGGCGAGGCCACTGCTGACCAGGTCACGGTCCGCATTGGGCAGGAGAATCCATACAAAGAGCTCCAGTCCACCTCGGTGGTCGCT